>CAZATM010000082.1:0-22060 GCA_964488065.1 uncultured Neisseria sp. | reverse complement strand
AATAAACTTTCGAGAAGGACTTTTATCATGGATCAAAATCAAATGAAAAAATTAGTTGGCGAATATGCCATTCGCTATATTACCGAGGATGATGCCTTGGTCGGTGTGGGTACGGGTTCGACAGTCCGGTATTTCATTGATGCACTAGCAACCATCAAATCGCGGATTCAGGGAGCGGTATCCAGTTCAGAACAATCAACCCAATTATTGAAATCCTATGGCATCCCGGTATTTGACTTAAATAGCGTCGGAACCTTGGATGTTTATATTGATGGCGCCGATGAGATTGACCATGGTTTGCACATGACTAAAGGTGGTGGCGCGGCATTAACCCGTGAGAAAATTATTGCTGCTGCCGCTAAAAAATTCATTTGTATCGCCGATGAAAGCAAATATGTTAAGGTATTGGGTGGTTTTCCATTACCGGTTGAAGTGATTCCGATGGCAAGAAGTTACGTTGGTCGCGAACTGGCTAAATTGGGCGGAACGCCGGTATGGCGCGAAGGCGTGACTACCGATAATGGTAATTGGATTATCGATGTCCATAATTTGCAGATTGTCAATCCGATTGAATTGGAACAAAAACTTAATAATATTGTCGGTGTGGTCACCAATGGGTTATTTGCCATGCGTAAGGCAAATGAATTGGTGCTCGGGTGTAGTAATGGACAGATTGAAGTAATTAAATAAATTAAAGGAAACCCCCATATGAATACTAAAAATCTGTTAGCAACTGTCGATTTGGGTTCCAATAGTTTTCGGCTGCTGGTCGGTGAAATTCAGGAAGATGGTACAATTGTAGCGATTGACCAAATCAAGGAAACCCCACGCCTGGCAAGTGGACTGGATGAAAACAAAAATCTTACCCATTCCATCCAATTACGGGCACTTGAAGTTTTGTCGCGGTTTAGCGAGCGTTTGCAAGGCTTTGCCAGCGCACAAGTACGGGTGGTTGGAACCAGTACTTTGCGGGTTGCCAATAATGCAGCAGAATTTATTTCAATTGCCAATAAAGCCTTAGGTTATCCGATTGAAGTAATTTCCGGTACCGAGGAAGCGCGATTGATTTATTCGGGGGCAATGCATTCACTGCCAAATAGTGATGAAAAGCGTCTGGTAATAGACATTGGTGGTGGCTCAACTGAGTTTATCATTGGTCATGGTTTTGAACCAAAAGTCATGGAAAGTGTGACCATGGGCTGCGTGTCTTACACCGAAAAATTCTTTGCCGATAAGATGCTTAGTGAAAGTAATTTTAATAATGCAATCCTAGCAGCTCGGAGTAAGGTTCAGGCAATGGAATATTTGTTTAATCGTCAAGATTGGCAACGCGCGATTGGAACTTCCGGCACTGCCAAAACACTTTATGATTTGTGCGTGGAAAATGGTTTATCCTCGGAAATTACCTACAGTGGGATGGTGCAGCTCAAAAAAATGTTGATTAAATCCAAGCAAATCAAAGATATTAATCTAAACGGTATCAAAGAGGATCGCAAACCGATTATTGCTGGTGGTTTATCAATCATGCTTGGAATTTTTGAAGAGCTTGGTATCGAAAAAATGACCATTGCCGATGGAGCTCTACGCGAAGGTGTGATGTATGATCTCTTGGGTCGAAAAGATAATGACAATCTTCGTGAAATGACTGTCGATTATCTTAAAAAGCGTTATGGTTTGGATATTGCTCAGGGTAAGCGGGTGTCCTCTTTGGCAACCTATTTACTGAACTCATTTTTTAATGGTGAGCGTACTGAAACTGAACGGGTGAAATTGTTGATGTGGGCTTGTGAGTTATACGAAATCGGTCTACGGATTTCACATAATGATTATCATAAACATGGTTCATACATTTTACAAAATTCGGATCTTGGTGGTTTTTCTAAGCCAGAACAGACGATTATTGCCGATTTGGTACGAACTCATCGCGGTAGCGTTAATAAATTGTTTGTTAAGCTTTATAAGGGTTATAAAGATCGGATTAATTCCCGGGTGATTTACGGTTTAATGGCATTTAGACTTTCGGTTATTTTTAATCGCAGTCGTAAAGATATTGATTTTGAACAGATTATCCAGATTGATAATGTAACCGATCAGGGTTTTGATTTAAAAATTGATCGTCAGTGGCTATTTAATAATCCACTAACACTTTTTTCGCTTAATGAGGAAAAATTGCAGTGGGAGCCACATGGTATTACGATAAATTTAGTAAATAGTTAATTAAATCATAATATGGTTATCAAAAAGATAATAAAAATCTCCACAGTTAATTGTGGGGATTTTTGATAGTATTATGCCAGATATGGAGCTCATCAGCAATCAATCCATAACCCGCATTATCAATCCATTATTTTCCGCCGCGTACTGACCAGACAGAGTAGGAACCAGATAAATCAGAATAATATGCGCTCAATCCAGTGGCCATATTAACATACCAAGCTCCGCCACTACCACTATACGGAGTAGATGACCAGTAACCACTACCTTGCACATCACTAAATATTTCGGTACCATTTAGCCAATCTGCTTGGTTTCCACCAGCCGCAGCATAGTTAAACAAACTTAATAGTTCATTAATATTGGGTAAGCGCCAGTCGCTGTAGCCACATAAATGGTAACCAGTTGCACTCGGATTAGTATTCATTTGTTCTATTAGTTTCTGCGCTGTACCGTCTTCAGAGTTAGTTCCCCAGCTACCAGTTCCAAGCAGATTCCCATTTCTAGACCACATCAATCCAGTTAGATTGTCAATAGCACACTCTTCAGTTGTATCTACAGTAAAACGTGTAGTTGGCCACTCTTTACCCACTCCAGCGGTTCCTGTATCACCAGGTGCAGCTTTAGGTACGTAAGCGGTATTTGCCGCATTGGCTATAGTAAAAAAGCTACTTAATAATAAAATTTTAACTATTTTATATTTCATAAGTTTATCCTTTTTAATTTAATTGGCTACTGAAATAAGAAACGATTACCTACTTCGTACTGGCCAAACATAGATACCCTCACCATTTTTGGCTACATTATAAGTAGCACCATCAGCCATAGAGAGAACCCAGATTGAAATATTATTACTCATTGGCGTAGCTGACCAATAATTGTCACCCTGAATATTAGTAAACCCTTGAGTAATTAACCAAGCAGCTAGATCACCATTAGGTGCTGCATAATTAACTAAGCTCAGCAACTCTGTTTCAGTTGGCAATCGCCAGTCTGTATAACCACAATATGTAGTGGGAATTGCCGGAGAAGTTTGTGCATTTACCCAGCGATAAGTTGTGCTGCTTGGCGCTTGTAGCCACATCAAGCCTGTCAAATTATCATTCACTACCTCCTGCCCACTCGGACAATCACTACCATTTTCAGCGGTTCCAGCTTCAAAACGAGTACTTACCGTGCCGCCAGTGCCCCACGTTATCCCGGTATTGATTTCAGTTGCTGCTCCCGCCATCGGTGCTGGCAAGTAAATATACGGAGTAGTGATGATATAGCTGATTGAGTTGCCGCTTACCCCAGTTCCACTTATCGTTGCTCCATTGGTCGCAGATAATGCAATTTCCGTACCACTGGCTATATATGGATCATGACTAGGTAATCCTACTGTGCTATTATCAAAACCAGTATACCATGAGATTATAGTAAAGCTACAGCTGGTAGTTCCTGACAGATCCAAAGCACATGGGCTTGGATTGGACACTATTGTCCCAGTTACTGAATTTGCAAGTGTCGCAGTTAATGTTGATGTGCCACTGCCACTTATCGTTGCAGTAAAAGTTATCGGTGAAGTTCCCATTACGCTTGTTGCATCACCCTGAAGATTACTAATGGTAATTGCGGGAGGCACTGGTGGTGAAGTAAGGGTAACATAAACCTCTGTCCCACCCACTGACTGACTAGTATATGTTCCAGAACTATCTGTCCAGCTTTCGGTTACATTTTGTAATGGCAGATTATTACTACCAGCATTTGCTGAATTTAAAGTATAAATATCGGTACAATTACCTGTATTGGCTGGCATATTGGCATTATCGCAACCATGAGCAGTTAATGTCCATCCTGTTGGTGGGGTATAGCTGGTTGTAAAACTAGTCGCCGCCACCGTTGAAGTATTTGTATATAATACATCAAGTGTATAAGAAATATTGGTATTTCCGAGATATGGATCGTTCTGGCTGCCGTCACCACCGCCAAAACTATCGGCGCTTATCGTCGAAGTAAAGATTGCTGAAAGCGCTTGAGTTACTTCGCTGTTTAAAGTTGCGCTATTAGTATTTTGGGTTGTGCCACCACTATAGGGTGTATATTCAACTGTAAGGTTTGCGGTTTTTGTCCCGGTCGCTGTACCGTTAGCTGCGGGGCCAAATTGGGTTGCAATAGTACAGGTATCTGAGCCAGTACCCAGTGAACCGCCGGATGAGCAAGTGCCACCAGCTATAACACTAAATAAACTGCTATTCACACCAGTTATATTAAATGCCAGATTATTTGCTGTAACTTCCCCACTATTTGATAGTGTAAATAATGCGTCTGCAATACTGGTAGATATGGCATTATTTGGAATTGAAGCATAATTCATCGTGCTTGGCGATAAAGTTAGATTTGCTGTTGATTGGGTAACTTTATAATTTACGCCTACCGTTACTGGTGTTGCAGCTATGCCATTATTATAGTCGTAAGCAATACTTATATTACCAGCCGCTTGTGCAGTTACCGTCGAATTGGTATAAGTTACCGTTACCGTACAATTTCCTCCACTTGCTGCAAGTGTATTATTAATCGTTGCTGGTTGGGTTACAGTACATTTTGTAGCTGGGTTACTTCCATCACTAATATTAAAATTGCGGGGTAACGTCAGAACGAAATTATTTTCAATGGTATTGCCAGTATTGGTTATGGTTAATTGTTTGGTGGTTGTATCATTTGCGGTTGTTACAAAAAAATTATTATCTGGACTTAATTCAGCAGTTAGTCCCGCAACCGGTTGGGGAGTCGGTGTAGATGACGGTGTTGGAGTAGGAATAGGTGTTGGAGTAGGAATAGGTGTTGGAGTAGGAATAGGTGTTGGTGTAGGAATAGGTGTTGGTGTAGGAATAGGTGTTGGTGTAGGAGCTGGATTAACATTTTGGTCGGCAGTAGCAGCAATGCTAATTTGTTGTACTCCATTAAAATAAGTTAATATTATTTCGCCGCTTGTTGCTGGTAGGGTTGGATTTTTTAATTTAAGTGTGGCGGTAATGGTTGTACCACTCGTTAAATTTGCTGAGCTAAAGTTTATTTCAATATTTGGGTTTTTAGTAGTTAAACTTTGCAACTGCGCCGTTACATTTCCAATATTACTAAAAGTTACTGATTGTTCTGGATTACTCTGGCTTAAATAAATTGCAGAAGGAAGCATTTCAACGATAGCGATATTATTGACTGTAGTTAATGTGCTACCAGTAGTGGCAGTAGAAATGATCTCGATGGTCGCAAGGTTCTTTTTTTGTGCGGATGTAGCTGGCGTGATTAATCGGGTTTGTGCTTTTATTACTTGTGTAATGTTATTGCTCGCTGGTACAGATAACAAAATACTGAATGTTTTACCTTGTGTATAGCTACCAGCTTCGGTAATCAATTGTTGATTTGGAATCAGTTTATTATTGCTATCGACCAGAACTACGTTATTAAAATTTCCGGCATTAGCAGAGGCGACCAAGCCGCTTATTAGAACGTATGGTTTACCGGTTATCACGGTTTGGGAGTAGTTTAGGGTTATTCCATCGGCACCACTCAGATTATTATAAGCCGATTGCTGAATTCCTATTGCTTGAGTGGTTATCGTGGAGAGGGATGATTGGCTACTGTCATTATCCATGGCGACACTAAAGCTTCCGGCAACCGCACCTGCCAGAATGCTCAATTTTAGGTTACACTGACTATGAGGCTCAATAACACCGCAATTCGTAGCACTGACTGGTTCTATTTGTGCACCAGTTGCGCCTCCGATTAGATTTTTTAGGCTATAGTGCAAATTTTTTATTGTGGTGTTCGTTGGATTATTGATCACGACATAAGCAATATTTGCGACCGTCGGATTACTGTATATTATCGTTGGCGTGGTTAGTTGTAACGTGTTTACATCACCGCTATTATCATTATTGACTGAACCGTTACTGCCATTATTGCTACAGGCAACCACGATCAGGATGGTTAGGCATACTATGGCTGAGCGCAACATTCTATATGGGGTGAATTTCTTATTCATCAGTAATCCTTGATGCAATTGAGTCTAGTGCGAGAAATATTTATATTTTGCGATTATAGCATGCACAAACTTATAATAAATCCTTAAACGTATCATGGTAGTTAATGGTGTGTAAGTTAAATATTTATAAAAATCAAGATGTAATCTTAAGAATTAAATTATTTAGCTAGATGTGGGAATTGTATTGATTTGCAACACTAAGGTTTAGAAATAAAAATATATCTACGAAATAGTCAGCAACCACAAATAGTCACTATTGTGTAAATAGTTTTTAGAGCGTATAATTACAGAAGTTTTATAATAGCGACAGATGATTAATGATCGATAAATAATCATGCAGTTAAATAGTATTAATCTGATTTAGATAAATTACCTTTTTTACTAATTTGATGCTGATCTGTGTAATGGATGAGAGATGATAGGTGAAATTTGGCATTGTGTCCGCCGGTCAGTATTTGGGTAGTTATAGATATTTACGCCATTCCAGCATATTATTAAGGCCAATTATTAATGCAATACAACTTATAATCTCAAGCATGGTGTTCCCTAAAAAATTAGGGCTGTAATAAAACAGCCCGATCCATGATAGTTGATTTATGATAAAGAGTCGTATTTTAGCATGAGAGTCGGCGATTATAACAGTGGCAAAATTGCATAATGAATTATGCATAACTGCTTGAGTATTAATGGATATTTTATAGTATTATTATGTATTCATGATGTGTTTCATGGAGAACCCGCTCCGCCCGGCAACGTTTATGTGTGTCGGGTCTTTTTATGTCCAAATCTCGATGATGGCTAAGTATGATATAATTTTTGCCTGAAAAATTATAAATGATTGAAAAGGTCTCATCAGATGAAGAAGTTGTTGAACTTACCACTAATAATCGCTACTCTTGCCGTTGCCGCATGTGCCAGTAATCAGGCTCCGGGCAGTTCCGATAATGATTCATTGGCGAAAAATCCAGTGGTTGCCAATTCGGTGTTTTTTGCTTTGAACAATACCGAAATTCCACCATACTATACCAAAATATTAACTATCAATGCCGGCTATTTAGTCAGCCATCCGACGGCGATAGTGCAATTGCAGGGGAATAGTTCGGAAGTGGGATCGGCCAAATATAATCAGGATTTAAGTTTGATGCGAGCCGTGAGTGTTAAAAAATCCTTGATTAAACAGGGGGTAAAGGCGCAACAGATTAAGATTATTGCTTATGGCACTACTCGGCAAACATTTGGCAGCGAGTCTAATGGCTATCAGCCCAAAAATCAGCGGGTTGATATAATCTATACCGCAACCCCGCCAACCAACTACACCATGCGCGATGTCCCGGTAGTTAACGTAACAACGATGTATTAGAGTTTTTATTTGTAACGTAACTATACCCATATCGGCGATAGGTCGTTGGGGTATAGTTACACGAAAATCATGCCTCAAGCAACTCAATGACGCTTAGATGTCCGTATTCTTTAGCCAAATCGAGCGCACTTTTATCTTCATTGTCACGATGATAGCGATCGGCTTTGGCCGCTAATAAGGTTGCCACGATGTTGTGTTTTCCCCAGCGCGCTGCCATCAAGAGGGCAGTTCGACCATCGCGATCAATATGTTCAATATTCGCACCGGCAGCAATTAACTGTTTAACCAAATTGGTTTTGCCATAGAGGGTTGCCATGTTTAAGACTGTGCGCCCATTCTTATCGGCATGTTCAAGATTGGCACCAGCTAACAGCAGCAGGCGAACAATGTTTGATTTTCCTTCTTCCGCTGCCAATAATAGTGGGGTTTCACCATCATAATTGGCATGTTCTAAATCGACTCCGGCAGCCAATAACATGCGAATGATATTTGATTTACCATATTTAGCGGCTAATGACAAACCGCTGTCGCCATTGCGGTTGACTTGCATAATATCAGCGCCGCCAACTATCAATTCTTTGACTTGATTGGCAGTTCCTTCAATAATTGTTTCCAACAGTGACGTCGCTTTTTTAATTGAATTAATTTTGTCCGGATTTTTTATTGATTTAACGGTGGCATGTTTTATTAATTCAACCAGCTGTGGAAAGCGTTGTGAGTTAACTAAGCGCAAAGCATTATTGTCTTCATCATCTTGTTGTTCCGGATTAGCGCCGTATTCCAATAGTAAATGTGCCATGTTATAGTTACCACGCTCAGCCGCGATTAACAATGCCGTTCGTTGGTGCTGCTCACGATGTTCAATTTTAGCGCCGGAACGAATCAATAATTCAGCCGCTGTCGCTTGATCATACCACGCCGCAAAAATTAATGGCGTCCAGCCAAAACTATCATAATTTTCAATGTCGGCACCCGCGCCGATTAACGCCGCGATAATTTCACAACTACCATTTTTTGCCGCGTACATCAGAGGAGTCCAATAATCTTGATTGGTAAATTCGGTATCGGCTCCGGCATTAAGTAAAATTTTGCTGGCTTCAAGATTATCACTAATGATCGCCCATAATAGGGTCTTACCACAGCCGCGACAAGCCGGGGTTATTTGTGCGCCGCCATTTAACAATGCCAGTACGGCAGCATGATGATGCGCTTCTTCGGCAATGTCCAACGCGGTCATTTCGTCATAATTACTAACTTCACTATTGGCACCATGTTCCAAAAGTAGGTTAATGATTGCCGGATGATTATAAGCCGCCGCCCGGATTAGTGCGCTATCACCATTTTCGTTGCGGATTTCTAAATCAGCGCCCAGTGAAATTAATAACTCCGTCGCCGGAACATCACCGCCTTTAGCCGCGTGCATTAATGGGGTGTTGCCGTAAAAATCGCGGCGGTTAATATTGGCGCCTAATTTAATTAATAACGCAGTAGCTGCTAATTGCTGGTTGGTCAATGCAAAATTTAACGCAGTCCAGCCGGTTTTATCATAGCGATTAATGTCCACGCCAGCATTGACTAATTCTTCGATTAGTGCCAGATGACCATCGCGTGCCGCGTAGATTAACGGCGTATAACCACGTTGGTTGGTTGCTTCCGGATTGGCACCACGTTCGAGTAATAAGCGAACAATTGCCGGTTGATTCTTCCAGATTGCAAAAAATAACGGATTCCAGCCATATTGATCGCCGGCATCAATTAGTGCTCCAGCTTTGATTAATTCAATGAGTATTTCCAGGCGCGCACCCAACGCGGCAACGTTTAATGGCAACCAGCCTTTTTCATCGGTGGTATTGACGTTAACGCCTTGTGCCAGAGTTTGCAGCAGTTGTTCAAGGTTATTGTGTTCGATTGCCTGGAATAATTGTAATTGGCTATGAAGTTGGCCTTTGTGCAGATAACTTTCAAGCAAGATCAGCATCTCGCTGCTAATCACAGATTGGTTGTCATCTGTGGGTGCTGAATATTCGGCTAGTTCGGCATCATTAATTGTTGCCTGCGCCTGCAATAAAAATTCGGCAGCAGAGAGTCGATTAAGCCGAATTGCTTGCCACAAGGGGGTGATGCCATTAGAATCGCGGAGATTTAGCTCTGGATGGAGCGCAAGCAATCTGGATAATTCCAGAAGATTATTTTCATAAATGGCTTGATTAATAGCCGCGATTGAAGTCATGACGATTCCCCTGATTAGTATAGCGAATTATTGTAGCACACCAAAGAATTAAAAAATTATAAAAACAGCCACTGAGATTATCAGCGGCTGAGAGATTCTACGTAGTGTCTTATTACAGACTGTAATACATTTGCATTTCAATCGGGTGGGTAGTCATGCGGTACTTGGTAACCTCATGATTTTTTAATGCGATATATGAATCAATCCATTCATCGGTAAAGACACCACCGCGAGTCAAGAAAGCGCGGTCTTTATTTAAGTTTTCCAAAGCCATTTCCAGACTGTGACAAACTTGTGGAATTTTAGCCAATTTACTTTCCGGTAATTCATATAGATTTACATCCATCGCTTTACCTGGATCAATTTTATTGATGATTCCATCAATACCGGCCATTAACATCGCACTAAATGCCAGATATGGATTGGCAGTTGGATCCGGGAAGCGTACTTCAATCCGACGTGCCTTATCACTGGCAGTAAAAGGAACACGGATTGATGCCGAACGGTTACGTGCTGAATAAGTTAAAATTACCGGCGCTTCGAATCCTGGTACCAAGCGTTTGTATGAGTTAGTAGATGGATTGGTGATAGCATTCAATGCCTTAGCATGTTTGATGATACCGCCAATGTAATATAATGCCGTTTGTGATAAACCGGCATAAACATCGCCAGCAAACAAATTTTTGCCATCTTTCCAGATAGATTGATGAACATGCATTCCGGAACCATTATCACCAACAATCGGTTTTGGCATGAACGTAACGGTTTTACCATAGCGATGTGCCATATTACGGGTTACATATTTGAAAATTTGCGACCAATCTGCGCGCTCAACGAGGCTACTGAATTTTGTGCCGATTTCACATTGTCCGGCAGTTGCTACTTCATGATGGTGAACTTCAGTCGGAACGCCTAATTCTTCTAGTGTTAAACAAATTGCCGAACGTAAGTCTTGTAATGAGTCAACCGGAGGCAGTGGAAAATAACCACCTTTAACGCCGGGGCGGTGTCCATGATTGCTGCCATCCATATCTTTATCTGAACTCCACGCAGCTTCTTCGGAGTTGATTTTGTAATTGCAACCGCTCATATCTAAGCCCCAGGTTACTGAGTCAAATACGAAAAATTCTGGCTCTGGTCCAAAGAAGGCTGTATCGGCAATGCCGCTTTCTTTAATGAACGCTTCGGCTTTTTTGGCGATCCCACGTGGACAACGCTCATAGGCTTCCATTGTGCTAGGTTCAACTACGTCACAAGTTACAAACAGGGTATTATCATCAAAAAATGGATCTAAGCGGGCACTTTTGGCATCCGGACGCAATAACATATCCGATGCTTCAATCCCTTTCCAACCTTCAATTGAGGAACCATCAAATGGCTGCCCGATTTTAAATAATTCTTCGCTAACCGCATTTACCGGTATCGTAACATGATGTTCTTTACCTAGTGAGTCACAAAAGCGTAAATCAACAAATTTTACGTCGTGCTCTTTAATTAGTTTTTCGATTTTATCATAGCTGCTCATCAATTGTTCCTTATTGAGAATGAGTATTACTGAAGGTTGTTTGAGTTCTAAAATTACTAAAGTTTGTATTTTAGCTCAAAATGCTGCATTGCAGCAAAAAAAATGCAAAATTTTTGCGAATAATTGCTAATTTTATTAAATTTGACTGGAGTATAATGATGGTTTTAATAAATTTGAATAAATAATTAATTAGGCAAATATGGAAAAAAATTACGAAGTAAATAAATTGAATAAACGCCTGCGTTCCAGTGTTGGCAAGGCGATTAATGATTTTAATATGATTGGTGCCGGTGATGTGGTAATGGTTTGTCTCTCCGGCGGGAAAGACAGCTATACCATGCTGGATATTTTGATAAATCTGCAACAATCAGCACCGGTAGACTTCAAATTGGTGGCGGTTAATCTTGACCAAGGGCAGCCGGGTTTTCCAAAGCATATATTGCCGGAATATTTGGAGCAGTTAGGTGTTGAATACAGGATTATTGAAGAAGACACCTATTCAACGGTAAAACGCGTCATTCCAGAAGGAAAAACTACCTGTGGATTATGTTCACGACTTCGACGGGGGGTGTTATATCGGGTAGCCAAAGAAATCGGTGCGACCAAAATTGCCTTGGGACATCATCGCGATGATATTCTGGAAACCTTGTTTTTAAATATGTTTTATGGTGGCAAACTTAAAGGGATGCCGGCTAAATTGGTTAGTGACAATGGTGAACATATCGTCATTCGTCCGCTGGCATACTGCAAGGAAAAGGATATTATCCGCTATGCCAATATTCGTGAATTCCCGATAATACCGTGTAATTTGTGCGGTTCACAACCCAATTTACAGCGGCAGGTAATTAAGGAAATGCTTATGGAGTGGAATAAAAAATATCCCGGACGAATTGAAACTATGTTTAGTGCCATGCAGCATGTTGTCCCATCCCATTTATTAGATACGACCAAATATGATTTTGTCAATTTACGAACTGATGGAGTGGTGCGCCCGGATGGTGACATTGGCTTTGATCGTGAGAGTTTTCCTGAAGCTAGTGGTATAAATTTTTTAGACAATCGCTAATGCAATATAGTATTAAGCGATAGTTTAGCAAATGCTAAATTAAAATTTGACAATTTATATTAGAATAATCTAAAATAATGTCATCGTTAAACAATCTCAGGAAGTAAAACAAAATGGCACAGAAAATTTTAATTATTGGTGGGGTCGCCGGCGGTGCATCGGCGGCGGCACGCTTAAGACGGCATAGCGAAGATGACCAGATTATCATGTTTGAAAAAGGACCGCATGTATCATTTTCTAATTGTTCATTGCCGTATTTTTTAAGTGGAACAGTTGCCAAGGCTGAAAGCTTGGTTTTAATGTCTCCGGAAAAATTTCTCAAACAATTCAATATTACTGCACGAGCCAATAGCGAGGTAGTATCGATTAACCGTCCCGCTAAAACAGTTACGGTTAAAAATCTAACCGATGGCAGCAGTTATCAAGAGAGCTATGACAAACTGATTTTATCGCCGGGGGCTAAACCAATTGTACCGCCAATTCCTGGTCTGGAATTGGTAAATGTGCATACGGTACGCAATGTGGTCGATATTACCCGCTTGAAACAAAACATCAGCGAAATTAATCCACAAAATATTGCCGTAATCGGTGGTGGCTTTATTGGAGTTGAAGTTGCTGAAAACCTTAAAGAAGCCGGCTACAATGTGGCATTAATTGAAGCGATGCCGCAGATTATGCGCCCATTTGATTATGAGATGGTGCAGATTTTGCATAAAGAATTATATGACCATGGAATTGATTTACGAGTCGGTGATAAAGTTGAATCATTTAGCCATAATCAGGTAAATTTAGGCTCAGGTAAAACTGTCGCTGCCGATGTGGTGGTGATGGCAATTGGCGTCGCTCCGGAAACCGATTTGGCAAAATCTGCGGATTTGCAGCTTGGCAAAACCGGGGCGATTGCCACCGATAATAACTTCCGCACCAATGATCCGGATATTTATGCCATTGGTGATGCGATTGAGGTTTATGGCGCTTTATTCAATGATAAATTCAAGCTGGCATTAGCCGGTCCGGCACAAAAACAGGCGCGGAGTGTTGCCGATCATATCAATGGCATGGCAGTTAATAATCAGGGCTATATTGGTTCTTCATGTATAAAAGTTTTTGATTTTAATGCCGCTTCAACCGGGTTAACCGAAGGTTTTATTCAGGCAACCGGCATGAAACTTGATTATGGTGTCGTGCATATTACGCCGAATGATAAAGTTAGTTTGATGCCAACCAACAAAACCATGCATTTTAAATTGATTTTTGAAAAACCAACCGGTCGAATTTTGGGGGCGCAGGCGATTGGTAAAGGTAATGTCGATAAGCGGATTGATGTGATCGCTACAGTGATTAAATTTAACGGTAAAGTCAGTGACTTGGTTGATTTGGAATTATGTTATGCACCGCCGTTTGGTACCGCTAAAGACGTGGTTAATATGGCGGGCTATGTTGCCGGCAACCTCTTGAATGACGATTTTGAACAAGTGCGGGTAACGCAGGTGCGGGAATTAGTTGAATCCGGTGCACATATACTGGATGTCCGCGAAGCTCCGGAGTTAGCGAAAGGCCGAATTATCGGTTCGCAGCATATCCCATTAAGTGAGTTACGCGCGCGAATTGATGAAATTCCTCGCGATAAACCAGTTTACATTCATTGTCGGACTGGACAACGTAGTTATAATGTGGTGAAAGCATTAAAAAATCGTGGTTTTAACAATGTTTATAATGTTGCCGCTAGTTTTCTGGGGTTATCGTATTACGAATATTTCAATGATATAACTCTGGGACGCAAGCCGATTGTTACCGACTATAATTTTAATTAACCTAATCAAGAAATTTATGTTTGCCGCCAGTTGATACTGGCGGTTTTTTAGTGCAATGGATATTTTATAAATCAACAATCTCAGAACGGGTTAAAATTATGCCCAATTCTATTATGGTGAATAAAATGAAAAAAATTAATTGGGAATTTTTTCAAAGTCTGGGTAAAACTTTTATGCTGCCGGTGGCGCTATTATCGGCGTTAGGGATTATTTTAGGTTTAGGTTCGGCGCTAAGTAGTCCACAGCTAATGGCGATGGTGCCATTATTAAAACAACCGCTAATTAATGGCGTATTTCGTTTTATGGCAACTATCGGTAGTTTTGGTTTCCAGAATTTACCGGCGATGTTTGCGATTGCCATTCCGCTGGGACTCTCTCGTTATGAAAAAGGTGTTGCCGCATTTGCCGGCTTTGTCGGCTTTTATATCATGTTGCTGGCGGCCAATTTTATGCTTGCCGAGCGCGGAATTTTAGCTCATGATAATCTGGTCGCCGCCGGGCAGGGCGTAATTCTCGGCGTACAATCAGTTGATATGGGGGTATTGGGCGGAATCATCAGCGGGATTATTGTCTATAAACTCCATAGCCGCTTTTATGCGGTCAAGCTGATTGATGCATTATCATTCTTTTCTGGCGCACGCTTTGTTCCGATTATTACTACCTTTACTATGGCGCTTGTTGGATTGTTATTACCGTTTATCTGGCCGCCAATCAGTCATGCAATTAACAAATTCGGTGAATTATTGGCTGCCAGCGGGGTATTTGCACCGTTTCTATTTGGTACCGGCGAACGCTTGCTACTGCCTTTTGGCCTGCATCATATCTTAGTGGCACTAATTCGGTTTACTCCTGCCGGTGGTGAAATGGTTGTCAATCATCATTTAGTCAGTGGTGCACTAAATATTTTCTATGCCCAATTAGCCGATCCCAATACTAAACAATTCAGTGAAAGTGCTACCCAATTTTTGTCGCAGGGTAAAATGCCAACTTTCATGTTTGGTTTGCCCGGAGCTGCATTGGCGATGTATCGCTGTGCCAATTTTGACAATCGCAAATTGATTAAAGGGGTTTTAATCTCGGGGGTGATTGCCTGTGTCGTTGCCGGGATTACCGAGCCGCTGGAGTTTTTATTTTTGTTTGTCGCACCACCGTTATATCTAATTCATGCCATTTTTACCGGACTGGGTTTTTTGGTGATGTCATTATTGCAGGTAACTATCGGCAATACCGATGGCAATATCATTGATTTTCTGATATTCGGCGTTCTACAGGGTACCAAAACTCATTGGTATCTGGTTCCGTTGGTCGGCGTAGTATGGTTTTTCCTGTATTATTTCACTTTTAAATTTATGATTAACAAATTTAATTATGCCACACCGGGACGGGAAGATAGTAATTTAGCCGCTGGAAATACCGGCGTTGAATTAACTCCAGATGAGAAGGCTCCGCTGATTTTGGCAGCATTGGGCGGTCGCGATAACATTCTTTCGGTAGATAACTGCATTACCCGCCTACGGGTGATTTTAAAAAATAGTGCCTTGGTCGATCAGGATACGCTAAAAAATCAAACCCGTGCCTTGGGTGTGATGGTGCTGGATAAGCAGAATGTGCAAGTGATTTATGGTGTACAGGTACATTTAATCAAAGCGGCAGTCGATAAAATTCTCTAATGATTGTAAAATTATGACAAACCCTCCACAACAAAAACCGCTACTCACCTCGGGATTGCTGCTATTTTTGGCGGTAATTACCGGGATTAGTGTTGCCAATTTATATTATCTGCAGCCGCTGCTGGCAGAAATTAGCCTCAGCTTTAAAGTTGATCCGACAACAGTTGGAATCGGTGCGATGTTGACGCAGGTTGGCTATGCGCTGGGAATGCTGTTTATTTTGCCGTTAGCCGATATCTGGAATAAAAAATACCTGATTTGCGGGGTGGCGATTACTGCCGGAGTAATTATGCTGATTATCGGCATTAATAATAACTTGTGGATATTTCTGCTTGCGACCTTATTACTCGGAATTTCTTCGGTTACGCCGCAGTTGATTGTTCCATTGGGTGCTGAGCTGGCAGCGCCGGATAAGCGCGGTGCGGTAATCGGGCAAATTATGTCGGGTTTATTCATTGGAATTTTATTATCGCGAACGGTGAGTGGTTTTATCGGCGAATATTTGGGCTGGCATGCAATTTATCTGATTGCGGCTGGATTAATGTTACTGGTAGTGATTATTGTAATATTACGCCTACCCAATTACCATCAGCCGCAAACCATCAGCTATGGGCAGTTGTTTAAATCCATCTTTGTGCTTGCCCGCCAAGAACCGGTCTTGCGTGCCGCGGCCTTAAATGGCGGTTTAATGTTTGCAGTATTTAGTATTTTTTGGACGGTGTTGCCGTTTTGGCTGGCATCCAAAGTTTATCATATGGGTCCACAAGTCGTGGGGATTTTTGGTTTGGTTGGCGTAATCGGGGTGATTGCCGCACCGGTTGCCGGTAAAATGGCCGATCGCCGCAGTCCGGAAGTTACTATTTCATGGGCGATTATAATTGTTATTCTAAGCTATCTGAGTTTCTGGTTGGCTGGTACTCATTTGCTGGGATTAATTATCGGCGTTATCTTCTTGGATTTGGGGGTTCAATCCTGCCAAATTTCCAATCAGGCACGGATTTTTGCTTTATCCGATAGCGCCCGTAATCGAATCAATACCTTTTATATGGTTAGTTATTTTTGTGGCGGTGCTTTTGGTTCTTGGTTGGGGGCGCTTTGTTATACCCATTGGGGCTGGAATGGTGCTTCGTTAGCCGGATTGGCGTTGCTGTTCTTGGCTTTTGTGGCTAATCGCAAACCAGGTACTAAAATACTAGCGAGGCAATCATGAATTTTGCGGCTACTTCGCAAATGATTGCCGATGATATCCACGCGGGATTTCCGGGAATTAGTCTCGGCGTTCTTTATCGTGATCAGGTGATTTTACGCCAATTTAGCGGTTATGCCTGCAAATACACCAATGATGGAACATTATTGGCGGAATTTGAACCCATCGGCGCGGATACCGTATTTGATTTGGCATCAAACAGCAAAATTTATGCTACCACTTTGGCTTATTTGCATCTGGTGAGTGATGGTCAATTGTCATTAGATAATCAGGTGGTTAAATTTTTTCCACGCTACCGTCATGCTACGGTAACCCTGCGCCAGTTATTAAGCCATAGTGCCGGGTATGCACCGGAAGTGTTATTCTTTGATCCTAGCGCAGAATTTTATTCTCTTGACCGTAAGCGGATACGGCAGTTATTAATCGAAGAAGTTCCACTGGTTTATCAACCGGGAACTCAGGCAGTTTATTCGGATAGCGGGTTTATGCTCTTGGGATTTATTCTTGAAGAAATTAGCGGAGTACGGCTGGATAAATTATTGCAGCAGATTATCTATCAACCCTTGGGTTTAAAACATACCGGCTTTAATCCGCTGCTTAATGGCATTGATTCCCGGCAAATTGCCGCGACCTCGCTGGGCAATAGTTGTAATGGAACGATGAATTATCCGCAGATGCGTACCGGCTTAATCCGTGGTGAGGTTCAGGATGAAAAGGCCTTTTATTGTTGCGCGGGAATTGCCGGACACGCCGGATTATTCAGTACTCTTGATGAGATGTTGAAACTGACGCAATTAATCTTAAATCGCGGACGACTTGACGATATTCAATTATTTTCTGCCGAAGTGTTGGCAGAATTTGTTAAACCATCATCGGTAAATCCGGCTTTTTGTTGTGGTTGGCGCAATAGCTATAGTTTGGAATTGCAAAAAACTTTTGGTCGCTACCTGAATGCCAGTTGTCGTGGACATAGTGGTTTTACCGGCACTCTGAGTTTGGTGGATTTTGACAATCAGTTGGCAATTATAATCTTAACCAACAAAGTCCATAGTCAATGTATTAACCGGATGAGCTATGCTGGCAGTAATTATAATTTAGGGAAATATGCGCCGTTGATTGAGGCGATTTATCAGGATTTATCTTTGAATAACTGATGTTACGCACGTGTCTATATTTTAGTGCTAAGTTAATTGAATTTGACGATTTTGCGCGCTGGTTGCTCGTGTAAAACCAGCATGCCATGAGGAAAAATCAATAACTTGGCGCTAAATTCGTTATCAAGCGTAACATCACTAAATAAATTTTAAGGGAACAATAAATGTACTATATTGGAATAATGTCCGGGACTAGTCTTGATGGTATCGATTGCGTGTTGTGTGATTTTGCCGAAAATGATAACCAGTTGCGGGTAGTTGCTGATTATAGCTGCAAATTTTCTGCCGAACTACACCGCGACCTTGAACAACTATTAAGCACTTTTACGCTGCATTTAAAGCAGTTCGGTGAGCTCGAAGTACGCTTGGCAATTGAATATGCCGGGGCAGTTACGGCATTGCTGGCAAAAACCCAGCTTTCTAGCCATGACATCATGGCGATTGGTTGCCATGGACAAACCGTCTTTCACGAACCGTTGGGCAAATATCCGTTTTCATTGCAGATGGTTGATGGCAATAAACTCGCGGCACTGACCGGGATTAAAACCGTTTGTGATTTTCGGCGGATGGATATGGCTTTTGGCGGCAGCGGCGCTCCGTTGACTCCTGCGTTTCATCAGGGCTTTTTAAATTCTGTTGATGAGCAACGGGTTATTTTAAACCTGGGGGGAATTGCCAATATAACCATGCTCGATCGTTATGGTGATAATGTAATCGGGTTTGACACCGGACCGGCCAACTGTCTGATTGATTTATATGTTCAGGATAAGTTTGGTTGCGCCTATGATGCCGACGGTAAGTTGGCGGCTTCCGGTACGGTTATTCCACAGTTACTGGCACAAATGCTGGAAGAACCATATTTTCAGATGAAATTTCCCAAAAGTACCGGCAAGGAAGTTTTTCATCTGGAATGGATAAATAATCAATTACAGCGCTATGGTCAGAGTGATTTAGCGGCTATTGATGTAGTTGCGACACTCTGCGAATTAACCGCGAAAAGTGTTGCCGATGGTATTGCTCAGACCGGACTAAAAGCCGATGTAATTTATGCCTGTGGTGGTGGGGCTTTTAATCATTATTTATTGGAACGAATTGCAGTTTTGAGTCATACTCAAGTAATGACCACAGCGGCATTGGGGGTCGCGGTTGGGCTAGTGGAGGCAATTGCGTTTGCGTGGTTTGCTAAAATGCGGATTGAATATCAGCCGGCTAATTACTGTTCGGTAACCGGAGCCAGTCGCCAATGTTTATTGGGAACCATTTATGAAGCCTGATGCGCTTAAAAAATTGATAATAATTTTGACTCTTGCCAGTGGTTTATTGTGCGGCTATATATTGGGGGTGGTCGCATTGGTTTTTCCGGTGCTGGCAACTAAATATGGTTTTGCCAAAGAGCAAATTTCATTGATGGCAGGATCAATATTATTGGGTTGTTTTTTTGCCAGTATTTTTACCGGCACGTTGGCGGATTATTTCGGACGGCGGGCAGTGACGATAATTACGGCCATAATTTTTGTGATTGGAATAGTTGGTTTTATTTACAGTAAAGATTATTGGTGGTTGTACGCCTATCGCACCATTCAGGGAGTCGCTTATGGAATGTGTGAAATCGTGATTCCGCTGTATCTGGTCGAAATTTCGGCAACCCGCTGGCGGGGACAGATTATAACCCTGTTTAAGGCCGCCAATACCGGTGGAACATTATTATCCAGTTTGATCTGGTTAATTATTCCGGCAACTTTATATCACCTACCATTTTTTGCAGCATTGGCAACCGCAATAATGATCATAGTGCTAATGGTGATTTTACCGGAATCGCCGCGCTGGTTGATTTTTAATGGACGGAAAATCGAAGCTGAAACCATTGTCGGCAAAATTTATGGTTCATTAACCGAGGCGCAACAAGTAGTCAAAGAAATCTATGAAAATTCACAACGGGTGAGTAAGGGCGTGTGGAAAGAATTATTCAGTCCGCAGGCGATCTTTCCATTTATGGCAGTGCTAGCGGCCGTTTCTTTAAGCCAGTTGACCGGAATCGTCGTATTTATTCAAAATAGCATCCAAATTCTTAAAGATTGTGGAATTACTTCAACGTGGGTCGGACTTTACGGCACAATTGCCATTAATGTGATTAATTTTATGGCGTTATTCTTGACCATGATCTTGGTTGATCGGGTGGGTCGGCGGCTGATTTTGATGATCGGTACCAGCGGCTTATGTCTATCATTAATTGTTTTGGCCGGTGTCCATTATTTATTGCCAAGCGGTTTATTGTTAGGGTATATTACCTTGATTGGTATAATTTTAGTGGTTGGTTTTTTTGCCTTTGGCCCAAGTGGAATAATTCTGGTTATTTCAACCGAGTTGTTGCCAAATAAGGTGCGCGGGCTGGCAATCTCGCTGGCATTTACCTTTGGTGCCTTGGTTGGAACAATTTTTGTGTCATGGTTTGGCAAATTAAGCAGCCAAATTGGTTATGCCAATTTGTTCATGGTTATGGCATTTTTTGCCTTTTGTTATTGGCTGATTGCCTTATGGATACCGGAAACCAAAGGCAAAGATCTTGAGCAAATTAGCTGGCAGGATAAGGGCAATAAGTAATTAAGGTAAGCATACGGTGGTAAATCAGGTAAAATTATGCTATGAAAAATTTATTGAAGTCCCCGAGTATCAATCTGATTTACCGCATTTGCTATGGTTTTTATTTTAAGGATGGTTTTCAAAAAGCGAGTGCCTTAGCTTATGGCTTTTTGATGTCGTTTGTGCCGTTTCTAATTTCGCTGGCAAGTATTATCACGATCTTTATTCCGCCAAAAGTCTATGTTCACTATGAAAAACAATTAATTAGCAATTATTTTCCGGTTGTTGGCAAGCAGGTTGCAAAATATATTCTTAATTTTCAGCATCATGCGCTGGATTTATCTATTATTAGTTTGACGGTGTTTTTTGCAACGTCATTATTAATGATTAATACTTTGCGCTATTGTATGGATCAATTGCTGGGTTTTAATGAAAATGATCTGCACATTGGTTTGAAATTGGTACTGGTGCTGGCAATTTTTGCTGGTTTAATCAGTAGTAGTCTGGTGTTATTGGGGATGCACGAAGCGGTGACCCATTATTTGCCGCGTTACGCTTTGAATAAATATGCTGGGGTAATTAATCTGCTGCAGTATTTAAGCTCGTTTCTAGCTTTCAGCGTGGTTTATAAATTTGTACCCCATAGTAAGATTGATTTTAAGCATGCGGCAATCGGGGGAATAGTGGCGGCAATTTTCTTTGAGCTAGCCAAATTTGGATTTGCGATTTATATTCGTTCATTTAGCAATAATCAATATGTTTTATACGGCTCGCTGGCTGCGATTCCAATCTTTTTGTTCTGGCTTTATATCATTTCAATAATTGTTCTATTGGGCGCACAAATTATTGCGGTATTACGCGAGTTGCCGCCGGAGTTCTTCAGCGACAGATAAACTTAAGCAACCAGGCTTATTTGAGGGTGCTTTTCAAAAATAGTTCTATCGGTTTTATGGTTTTTATTACTTGTCTCTTTTCTCAATATATACCAAAATTGGTATATTATCATTAAAACAATGCCCTGAGCTATAATAAAACCGTCGATTGAAGAATATCATGGTAACTTTAACATCGGAGATAATTTAAAATGTATGAAACTAAACGTTTAATTTTGCGTGAATGGCAAGACTCAGATCTTGCACCATTTATAGCAATGGGACAAGATCCTTTAGTTATGAAGTACTTTCCAGGCTTATTGACTCCAGAAGAATCTTCAGGA
>CAZATM010000081.1:0-13396 GCA_964488065.1 uncultured Neisseria sp. | reverse complement strand
CATGGAATTCTAACAATATACTTGGCAACAAAATATCTGCAATTTTTGCAGATAGCAATGAGTAGCAGCGAATAAATAACGTATTGACATCATATTTTAATCGGTTCAAATAAAAAACAGCGACTATCGTCATAGATAAGTCGCTGCTGTTATAAACCTTAAAAACCAAACAACCAATATCATATTGCGCGTTTTGACCAGACCGACTGCAGACCACCATTAGCAATTGAAAAAGTATTGGTAAGCGCCTCGATACACGTACCAACCTTAAGACCGTCATGCAAATCGCTCACGCCCACAAGATTAGAGTCCTTTTCCGACAGGAGCTTTTCCGTATAATAAGTTGCCAAACAATAAAAAAATACATTGGCTTGATTTTTATCTATGCCAGTTTCTTGGTCTACAATATGATAACCCAGAGCACCTTTTTTGGCTATCTGCCCGACTAAGAAGATTAGTTTAGCTTTCTCTTGTGGCGTACTTAGCTGCGACCAAAATCCATCAATTGTGGTTTTATTACACTCGTCAAATGGCTGAAAACTTGCATTGATCCGATCTTTGATCTGGGCATCCTTCTGTCGGTCACTGTCCAAGAAAATAAAATCACCTTCCAGCGTTACCAGTCGTTGTATTACCTGCTTCACTAATTCTGAATACGGTGGCTCGTTAGCTGGTTTATCGGGTAGACTATTTAGTGGTTCTTGAGCCAAATTTGCCAAATCTAACGCAAATTGGATTAAGTGTCGATCCGTATAATCATTTAAATTAAATTTGTTACAGTCAATCGCCAGCCTTAGCCAGGCGGGGAATCGTGGATAATGATTAGGAATGTCTAAACGCATCTCAGCAATGTAGCCATTATTGCTCTGCAAATTAAATACCCTAACATTACGTAGACAGCCCATATAGATAATTGCATGGCTGGCATATGGTGAGAAAAAACCGCGCAGGTGTTCTTGTTTGGTATTATCATCTAGCCCGTCCGTAATGTCATTATAAACAATAAGCAGTTCAGCTTTACCAGCAAGATCATAGACAAATCCAAACGCTAATCCAGGTTTTGCCGTTGGCTCAATATTGGTATCCGTTATGTCAATATCGCCGTGAAAATATTTCTCATAACCATCTTCATTTGTTGAATCCACTCTAATATCCCGATACGCAAAAAAATCATTACCAACCAACCAATGACTTCGGACGTATTGTTTAAAATTTTCTATTGCTGCTATTTGTGCGGTCTCCTTGGAAATGAAAGAAATAATCTTATTTTGAGTATCGGGTGTGTATGCCAGCTCAGCTACAATTTCTGTGAACAGCTTCAATATCGGTAGCGACAGCGTTGACCTCGCTCCCCATTTCTCTTCAAAGATTGATTTAGCAATAGAGATCCGAGCTTTGTTATCGATAATTTTACACAGAATATGCCCTGCCAAGATGGGTAACATAGCCCGGTTTAGATTATATTGGCGTTCATTAACCATACGGACAAACCGCCTCTGAATCGACACATCCTCAATATTCATCTTACCAAGAATAGTTTTCAGAACTATTAGCGCATTTGCACTTGCTTCTCCAAATTTATGATGGAGAAGTGCACCAACAATATTCAATTGCGCTTCCGTATTAGTAATACCGTCCATATTCATTGTTTTCAGACAATTTCCCCAAGCAGTAAAAATCATCGGATGTCTGCCCAAAAAGCAACAGTCAATTAGATTTACAATAGTGGTTGCATCGTTATTCATAATAGTTGGTATCTTACCCAAAATTTCTATAGCCATTTTTCGTATCAATAGCGGAAAGCGGCGGATATTATTTATATCATAAAAAAACATAATCGGTGATGTATATTTGTTTTCTAAATACGCTGATATTTTATCTAATAGGATTTTGTCGGGATTATTATTTTGATGATCGTCAAGTAGATATTTGCCAAGATTTTTAAACTTACTCTCACTAAGATAACCATGAATAAACAAATTTAACTCTGGTTCTGGGACTATTATAATATTTTTTCTTATATCATTCTCATTCAAATAAGTTGCCAAAGAATCTAGGGCATCTAGGGTTGTTCCAAATTTACCATTTTCAATGGCTTTAGCAATAATTACTTTCGCTGCGCTATTAGTAATTTTCATTGAGCTCAGGCTAGTTGCCAAAGCTTTTAACGCATCCGCGTCTAACCCAAATTTATCTGTATTAATTGCCTGAGCAATGTCTTGCTGAGCCTTCCAATCAGTAATGCCCATCGAGCCTAAACTAGTTGCCAAAGCTTTCAATACATCCGCGTCTGATCCAAATTTACCATCTTTAATGGCATTAGCAATGGTTCGTTGCTCCTCCCAATTAGAATTAGTAACCATATAATTAGTGCTTAATGTTCCCAGACTTTCTGCCAGAGCTTTTTTCTGATCCTTGTTCAAAATATCAAGAAGCAAAACGCGTAGTTCATGACTTGTCATCGACTTAGTTTCCGCAGGTGATGGTTGGCGGCTATTTGTTCGCTGTAAATCTACTATCCCGCGTGTTTGATTTGTGAGTCCCATATAATTAACAATAGTATCCTCGTTAGTCATATGCTTAGATAAAAGAATACAGCAATAAATATAATCTTTTGCTTCTTCATATCTAGAACAATCGCTCAATTTTTCTACAATCTCTCCAGCATATCGTTCTATGTCCCCGAAATGTAGAGATGCTTGATTAATCTGGTGTTGTATAGATTTTGAAATACCATTTAAGTGCTGTACAAGTTCATTTTCTTTATCTGGGTGGGATTGATTGCGGCATAATCGCTGCTTCAAACTTATCCCGTAGTACTTACATCTATCTTTAAGGTTTTTGTCATCTTTTGTGGGATTATCATTATAAGTCGTAAAATAACTATTTTGAGTAATTGGATTGTCTCCAGAATCAGTAGTATTTTGCCTCATTAGCGAAGCAACAAGTCCCAGTAGCCCTCTCATTTTCAATTTTCTTTCTTAAGTAAGTTTCAGCAAAATTCTGGCTGCTAAAAAGTAAGACTGCAATTTTGAATGATAAGTATGAATCTAGACAACCTGCAAATAATGCAGATAAGTTTGATGGACGGACAGTTTAGCAATTTAACTGCTATAAAATAGTTCACGATCAATTCCTTTTTTGGGTGGTGAAAATTAAAAATCCACGCCATGAACGGACTCAAAATAGACAATCCCCCTAATTAAACTTAATTATATTACAAATGATTAGCCATAAATACCACTCATCTAGCACCACACCCCCAAAGCATCGTCCAGCAACATCTGCCAAAAATGAAGGTATTTAACATTTTTATCTTCCATGGATAATAACCGCCTGTAATGTTTAAAAGGATTGTCTTAATGCAAACAAAAAAAATTTTATTGTTAGCCACCGTGATGACAATAACGACCGCCTGCAATGGCGGCGGCGATGGCACTAATAGTTCCAGCACGATGACTGTCCAAGCGACTAATAGCAATAATTTGGCAGCCAACCAGTCTGACGCCGTTTTCTCTAACCTCAATGATCAGGCTATTACCAAGGTTTATCAGGAAAGCAGCACTGCGACGATGTATGCCGCTACCGCCAATAACGGATTATTTATTTCAACCGACCGCGGATATAGCTGGATACAAAAGAATACTGCCACCGGTTTACCGTCCAATTCCGTTGTTGATGTCATTGCAGATGATAAAAACATCTACCTGATAGTTGAATCAATCCAAAACAACATCCCCAGAGGATTGGCGCTTGTTTCGCGTGACAATGGCACTAGCTGGAATACCCTGCTTGATAATAGCAAAGATTGTCCGCAATGCAGTTATACCAGCATCGCAGTGCAAAATAATCAGGTATATTTAGGTTCCGATAAAACCGTTTATAGTGAATCCCAAGCCAAATACACCAGCATTGGCGCTTACCTTTCAATCTCACCAGACTCAGGGCAAAGCTTTCAGACAATTACGCTGGATAGTTCTAAGGTAACTAGTGTTTACTCACTAGCGGTAGTGGAAAGCAATATTTATTTTCTGGATAAAGAATCACGCTATAACGGATTTATTAATATGGGGGTAATCGGTTTAACCGTAACTAATAATAAAGCCAACATCTTTGCTAATCACTCTTTTTGGAATAACCCACAAGGATTGCCATCGGACATCCTTTATGATCTGAGTGCCAACAAAAACTACCTGGTTATTGGAACTACTGCAGGCGTGAGCATATCTTCCGACAAAGCCAAGACTTTTACCGCAAAAGGAGGACTAGCTTCATATACGGTGTATGGTGTTGCGATTGACGCAGCTAATAAAATCTTTGCGGCAACCGATAATGGCTACTCAATTTCCAAAAACATCGGCTCTAACTGGGAAAATTATTTTGCAACCAGTATTAATCAACTTAGCTCACCAATTGTTACCAGCATTTTTCCAGGGGTAACGCAAGTAATGGTCGGCACAATATCCGGTTTATCGCTGTACAATAACGATATCAATCATTTTGACTTTGCAGCAGCAGGAAATACGACGCAGTTAGTTACCGATACGGCAAACAATGAGTCCAACAGCTACGCCGCGACATATGGACAAGGACTTATTATGTTTAATGATAAAACGCACTCGGTGGTAACTAAAACTTACGATGGTACTACCGCATCAATCAACAGTAATCATGTTAATTCATTCTTTGCCGAGGGTAAAAATCTCTATGCCGGAACCATTGCCGGGCTGTCAATATCTTTCGACAACGGCGCCACCTGGATTTATAAAGATAGTCATAATGGTTTACCACTTAGTCTGGTTACGGCTGTTTTTGCAGACAAAGAGCATATCTATGCCGGAACCTATGGTAAAGGTGTTGCAATCTCTGATGATGGTGGTACAACCTGGAGCAGTAAAAATCATAGTAATGGTATTTACGGCAGTAAAGATATCATCTACTGCATTTTTGAAGAAAATGATAATCTTTATCTTGGAACTTACCAAGGCTTATCATTCTCTACTGACGGCGGGAATAGCTGGCAGCATGCGCTGGACGATATCAAGATTTACAAATTGTTTGTCAATGATAAAAACATCTATGCCGCAGTCAGTGGCGGGATTTATATTTCATCCGATGGCGGCAAATCATGGGCAAAAAAAACCAATAACCTCGATGGAAGGACGGTCAGTAGTCTTACGGTTGCGGCCGGAATAATATATGTCGGTTTGGACAATGGTTCGCTGGCAGTGTCTGCGGATAATGGTGAACATTTTAACATTAATACTATTGCCAATAATCAGGCAGCAGTAAGCGGTCTACAACAAAAGAACGGAATCTTTTCTGCCGGTACCGAAAGCGGTATATTTACCTTACAAACGACGGCTAAAATCCAATCATAATTTCAATTAACTCATGAAGGAACTTATTATGACCAAAACTATTAAACTGTTATTCTTTTTGCTAATCGCAACTACCAGCATAAGTTTTGCCGATAGTATGACGGTATCACAAAAAATTATGTTTGTCGGATTTAGCGGTGCCCAATTCAAATACGTCCCGCCATCTGACGCTCAACTTAAAGAAACCTGCGGCGATGGTAATGCCGATTTTAAATATGCCGAGTTTCCGGTTTATATGCCGCCTAAAGACCCGGAAGGAAATCCTGCGGATTCCTATTCGATGAAATTTTCTTACGATGTTCCGCTCGGCTCTAATGCTATATGCGCCGCACCTCTTACGACGATAATACAATGGAAAACCGGCACTACCGTACATTCCTGCTATTTTACGACGGTTATCGGTGGCGGTGCCGAGAATCATTTTACCATTATTTCAACCGGTAAAACACACCGCTGCCAAATTGGTGATGAGAAAGGACAGAACGCTGATTGTTACAGTAATGACTGCAACCCCGACAGTGATTCCGACAAAGATCTGTGGATGGTATATCCCAAATAAAATCCATTAATATATCAACGGGCGCAGCTAATTATTTCTAGAGATTTGAAACATTAAAGGCACCCGTTGAAATGATTTTAGGTTCTATAAATCATAATTTTACCGACCACCCCGAACTGGCCACACATAGTGATTATTATCTTTATTACTAAAATTAGTATCGAGGCTGTACATAGTTACCCGCCATGCCGACGTAATATTGTAGGCATAGGTAGTTGACGACCAGTAAAAGTCAGCTTGTACATGTTGAAACCCTACCGTATTTAGCCAATCAGCATTTATAATGGCACCGTAATTGCCAAGCGAGCGCAACTCATTACGATTTGGCAACCGCCAATCGCTATACCCACACCAATTACCATTATTTGCAAGAGCTAGTGCCAAACTCCAATTTGCTGGATTACCATTATTTACAACGCCCGGATCTTTTAACCAGAGCAAGCCAGTTTGCTGGTCTGTAACGCATGCCGATTCAACCCCATCACCGACTGTAAACCTAGTAATATTGATTGTTCCAAAAGTTCCTGTTTGCAAACTTCCATCATCATCAGGCGCATAGCTAATAGTTTGACCGGTTTGTGGAATCTGTGCCGGAGCCGCGCTAACTCGACCACTGCGCACTGGCAAAACGTAATTACCATCATAGCTCTTACCATCGTAGAATATCTGGCTATCATCAAAACTCATGATCCATACTTGATCATGGTTATCTGCAAAAGTAGTAGCAGACAAATATAAACTTCCGTGCAGATTACGCCCAAATCCCTGGGTCTGCAACCACTCCGCCAGCGAATGTGCCGCTGTTCCAGTTCCAAGATTAGCTAATGATGTTAGTTCATTGATATTTGGCAACCGCCAATCGTTATATCCACAATATCCCGCTTTATTCATCTCTGCCACTGCGGCCAACGCCGGATATAAGTTTCCACTTTCCCAACTATAATCTGTGGCCGGCGGATTTTGCACCCACATTAAACCGGTTAAATTATCTTGTCGGATCTCTTCTCCCGCATTACAAGCTACGCCATCAGCGGCTGCGCCTGCAGTGAAACGGGTAACAGGTATTAATGGTTGGGAATCGCCGCTAAATGCCCATTCAACACCAAACGGAACATTATTAAATACTCCTGGCGAAATCGCAGTAGTGATTGGACGACCATAACCATCGCTACCAATTGGTGAAGTATTTTCCAGACTAGTACAAGTTGCAGAATAACTCACGGCAGGGACACAGAGTAGTTGACCGGTCTGCGGTAAAGTAATCTTAATAATAGACATGGGATCTGGCAATTCTGCTGTCACTGTCACAGTATAATCTTGGGTACTACCATCTTCAGCAATGACCGTGTAAACTACTGGAGATGAAAAATCATTTGCGCTAATTCCGCTGACTTGCTCTACACCGTCTACATCAACCATATAACCGGTTACGGCATAAGTCGCAACTAAATTGCTAACATCAGTGCCATATGGCACTGTTACTGCAATATTGTAACCGTTGATTACGCCATTGATACCATTTAATGAAAATGAAGTGAATTCTTTACTGCTAGGTATACTTGCACCGCTAACTAATAAAATTAACGGATCAAGTATGGTTATTGATTCTGTCTGAATTGCTGGGCTCGCGGTTGGTGTAATTAGATAGGTAGCTGCATATGTATCCGGCGTAACAGCAACTTTAAGTTGACACCCGGGAGACGCACCACTGCCGGCGGTGCCAATTATACAGCTAGTTGGTGTAGAGCTTATCTCAATTCCATAATTATCACCAGTAGCGGCTAATTTTGTTGGTTGCTGCCGGGTAACGGTAAAACTTATATTATAACTTTCATTGCTCGTCCCGCCATCTAAAAAAAGATCTACTGTTACTACAGACCCGCTATTAACCGACAGATTATTTTGTGAAAGATAAATCGTTGAACCATTTGGTAGCAGTCCAATTACCACGGCTGACGGATGCGGATTCGCTGAGCTATTGTTAACAGTATTACTACCAGAACTACAGGCAGCAATCAAGAAACAGCCCAGCAATAACAGGAACGGCAAATAGTTCTTCATTTCACATCCTTATCTCTAATAAATAAACAATTGTTTCAGTAATAGCCCCGCAAAGAATAGAATGCACCGCAGTAAAGTATTGGTTTTTTAGTGGGGTCGGCACTATTTTAAATACGGTCTTGTTCCTGCGGCAGCAAGAGTTGTTCAAGTAACACCTGAATGCTTTTTCTCATTGAGTTCTTATCAGAAATAGTCTCATAGCAATGCAATAAATAATTCAAGTCAGCTTCCGATAATCTTCGCAGAAAAGGACATAGAGTTCCCACGATATAATCATGAGTTCTCATTTTAGCGATTACAAGCTCGCTACAAATATGATGTTGCCTAAATTTTACAGCGATAATGACAGGAAGTAATTCCTGCCCAGGGTGATAAATCCCACATTGATCAAGATGATCAAGATCGTTTTGTTGTTTGGACTCATCCAAAACTCGCTCTAGAAAATTAGTAACACGCGCTTCTTTATTAAAACCGAAGCTAGTTTTGAATACTCCATCTTTAATTGCCATTTCAAAATTTTCGATAAAATCATTAGGCAACAATCTTCGATCCTGATACTTAGTTACAAGAGCATTCAACTGCGACTCTTTGGAACTTTTTTTATTTTGTTCGGTATTTCCCTGCTGCCTATATATGTCAAGCCGGGTATTATTGGTGTTTATCATGGATAAGCTCCTGATTTAATCTGGTTAGCGGTCAAAAAGGTGTGATTTAGTTACTATATTCTTATTACCAACCCTTAGGGATAATTCCTGCAAAGTTGGTGCTATAATCTCTAAAATTACGGCAATGGGAAATAATCAAGCCACTTAATATAGCCTAGCTACTGCGGATTAATATCTGTTAAGAAAAATGGTATAACATTCAATAATTTTGCTTTATCAATCAAATCACCTATTGACGAAACATTAAATTTACCAAAAAGTACTTTTTTAATTATGACTTCAACGACTTCTGCAGAAAACTCCCGCCCCTCAATAAAAGAAACTATCCCGCTGATGTCGCGGGTACTTTTATGCAATGATAAATAATACAATATTTCTTTCTCAAGTCTGGTTAATTGAACATCTTTGACCTCGCCCTGCGACTTAATTTTTAATGTATCATTAAACGCGGTTATTTCAAATTTTTGGATCAATGAATATATTTGCTCGACGAATTCAAGTAACAAAGATCTTGAACGCTTTTCTTCTTCGTGTTTTTCATTTTCTACACGTAATCGCTCTGCGTTTTTTTCAGCAGTGATGTCTATGGAGGTACCAAGAATACCAATACATTTCCCAATCTCATCATATATTGGCGTTTTAAAGGCCAGCGCAATAATACGTTCACCAGAATCATCAAATATTGATTCTTCTTGAAAGGAGGTTTTCCCACTTTGCATCACTTCTTTACTATGTGACCAAATATGATCGGCAATTTCCTTCGGATATAAATCATATGGGGTTTTGCCTAAAACTTCTCCCAATGGCTTTCCCATTCCCGCAAGACACAATGTATTCACTCCTAAGACTCTCCCGTCGCAATCATGCCAATAAATCGGAACAGGCAACAATGGCGCAACAATTTCGATTGCATCTAACACACTTATACTCCTACTATTTTCAAGGCTGTGAATGTTTTTTATTATATTAGCAAGTTCACCATTAACGGACTTCGCTAAATAAAAGTTAACTGAGGTAGAGTCCGTTTCCTCATACTTAAATGAATTTTCTTCCAGGCAAGGTAATTCAATCCTACTAAATAATGACTTTATAAAATCACTATTAGCCGCACCAAAAATTGTTCCTGACTCGCCATCAACGTACATAAGTGCAGCTTTATATAGCTTAAGAATAATTTGGACTCCTTTCACTTTATAACCCGAGTGAACACACACTCGGGTACACTCATAAAGGTTTGGTCGATTGGGCGTAATATAATTATCTGTAATTTTTCTGGCTGCAGGATACTTCTCCATTTCAAACAATTCATTATCTGAAGCACGATAGATTCGAATACACCCCACCAACACCTTATCTTCAAACACGCCAAACCATATTGAATCATCAATATCGATGTCATCAATTAATAATTTACAATTATCACCATTGATTATTTTGATGCCCGCTGGATTATCAGAAGCAAAAACCCAATTACCAATTTCAACATATTCGCGAAACAACAAAGCACTTGCCGTAGTTATTTCACTACTCTGCAACATTTTAGTTATAAACATTTTTCAACCTTAAAAATCATTAAATACATATAGTTACAAATCAATTAAAATTTATTAGCACCCATTACAAAAATAACGGTTGTTAATCTTTGCAACATAACGTCTTGGGCGGCGCTTTTATAATATCAAGCTGTCGCACCAGCTCCAAGAGTTCAGCCACTGAGCTTACTTGAAATAGCGGTAATAATTCATTTTTAATTATTGAATTTATCGTGGCGGCAGATATTTTAATATTTACTATTTTAAAGAAAATTTCTATCATTTGCTTGGTGGTTCTACCAACCAATAACAGAAAGAGAATTTCTTCCTGACGCGTAGTTAAATTTTTAGAGCGCAACAATAAAGCCGCTCTTTTATCAGCATTATCGCCGTTAAAATTAGTTGCAGACGGGGACATGGATAGCTGCTGAAATTTTTCCAATACCCACTGAGATTTTTTTAAAGTGAATATTTCCTCCAAATGCTCAGCCAGCATCTTTCGCCGTTCGGAATGATATTGGGTAATATTTAAGGAAAAGCCCAATAACCCGCTAACACTATGTTTATGATTCAATAACGGCACTTTATAGGACAAATAAGACTTAATCTCACCATCAGCAAAGCGAATTGTTTCCTCAATTATACGCGGTGAAGCCTCACTCATTATCATATTATCAACATCATGGATTCGCTGTGCCGACTCACGGTCACTGAGAATCTCAAATATATTGCGTCCGACAAAGTCACTCATCTGAGCTAAACCTAACAGGCGAATCTGGTTATGATTGGCTCCCCGATAAATACCCTCAACATCTTTCCAGTATAGATATGGTAATTTGTCAAATAAGTAATTAACCACGTTATATTTGTCATTAAGATCAAATAATATTGCCATTTTATTCACCCGCAAAAAATTAGCCGCAGTTATTACAATCACCGATTATCAATAAACCGAGCGCCGTATTTCGCCAAGACGCTGTTGATCATGAAAATAAAGATTGCAATTAATTAAATTTTTCATACTTATCCCAATGAGAGTGCCAGCCATGGTGATAAATTTTTTCTCGTCATCAGTACATTTATTGATTTCATCTTGTATTAATTTAATTACTTGAGATTTGTACGTACCGCTTTGCCAATGACGATCAGGTTTATGCCTCTGCACAAAACAACTAATCTCGGCTAGCAAATAAATCTTTGTTGTTAGCTTCTCCGTAGGATAATATAACTCTGGCCAACACGCCTTGATTTGTCGTCCATTGCACTTTGCAAAAGGACTGTTTTTATCGTTAACGCTACTACCAAGAACCTCATCTAGTTCGCAATTAATAGAATCTAAACTCTTAAGATATTTGTCCAACTCTTCTACCCATGGAAAATTAATTTCAGCGCCGGCAACTGAAAAAAGCGCTGCTCTTTTTTCATTTAATTCCGCTAGAGCTGCAGTTTTTTGTTTCACTGCTGTATCACATTTAACTTGTTCCTGAGATTTAATATTTAAACTGAATGCGGCTTTTAATTGGTCAAACCGATGTTCCTGCACACTCAGAGTTGTTACCACTCCAGTGGGCTTTGAGCCCTTAGGTTTATCATCTTGATGTTTTAGATAGTCCATTATTTGGTTAAAATAGGTTTTGCTGTCTTTCAAACTGAGATGAAACAATTGACCATCATCTTGGTCCAAAGCTATAGTAAAGTTTTGGAGCATATAATTCTTAAGTATATCAAGAGAATCTGGAAGAGTGTTGTCATTAAGTTTTGCATAGATTAAAACACTGGCATATATAATTGATGCCGTAGAGCGCGGCTGAAATAAGGCTAAGCCACCCCCATGTTTCTGTAATTCATTAAGGTGAACGTTTATCGCCTTCTTCTGACCGGGAGGTAAATCAGCTACGGAATTACTACTTGCGCACAAACCACCGATAGTTTTAATAATCTGATCTTTTACTCCCGGACCTGATTTCGGGGTAACAGTTTGCCCGTATTCAATAACATTTTTAGTATGATATTTTAAATTTTGTTGCTGATTAGAACCAGTTTTCATTTTTTCTCCAGAATAATTATGTACTATAAAATCTTATGTACTATAAAATCTTATCACACTGTAGATTATAACAATCTTGTACCTATTCTTAATATCTGCAATTTTTGCAGATGATTACAGTAATCAGGTGCATAATCCTATGATTTTGTGCCAAAATTATCAATGACCGCCACCGTATCGGCATGGTCTGCCAAAAATGCAGATATTTTTTTCAGGCAACTACCATTAAAATACATCCTTGTCCTCACCTCCCAGGTGACCGCGGCATCTAAGATGGATCCGTGGTCGCCATAATGGGGGTATCAATAACCCTGTCACAGTGTACGTTTTGACCAGACCGACTGCAGACCGCGATTAGCAATTGAAAAATTATTAGTAAGCGTCTCTATACAAACTCCGTTTATTAGACCGTTATGTAATCCAGTCATTCCACTAATGTTAGAAGGATTTTCTGACCGGAGTTTACCTGTATAGTAACAGGTCAAGTTAGAAAAAAAATCATTGGCTTGATTCCTTTCGTTGCTCTGTTGATGACTTTCGAGATGATAGCCCAATGCTCCTCTTTTGGCGATCTGCCCAACTAAAAAGATTAGTTTGGCTTTCTCCAACGGCGTGCCTAACTGTGACCAGAATCGATCAATTTCGGTTTTGTCACACCCGGCAAACACCGGAAAACTGGCATTAATCCGATCTTTGATCTCAGCATCCTTCTGTGGATCGCTGTCCAGGGAGATGCACTCACCCTCTAATGTTACCAGTCGTTGTATCAGCTGCTGCACTAACTGTGAATACGGCGGTTCGCCAGCAGGTTTATCAGTTTGGTCAGTTGTTGGTTCCTGAGCCAAGTTTGCTAAATTCAGCGTGAATTGGATTAAGCTGCTATCAGCATAATCATCTAAATTGAATTTATTATAATCAATTGCCAATCTTAACCAGCCGGGGAATTTTGAATAATTACTACCGTCCATCAAATCCAGTTTAGTTGGATATCCACCCCGGGGATGCAGTAGATCAAACACCTGGACATTATTTAGATAACCTTTATAGATAACTTCATTGATTTTATTTAACGAGAAAAAACCCTGCATCCGGTCTTGTTTGGCTTGATCATTCAATCCCTTCGTCTTCTCATCATAAACAATAAGCAGCTC
>CAZATM010000080.1:0-11975 GCA_964488065.1 uncultured Neisseria sp. | reverse complement strand
GCAATTTGATATCGCGGACATTAAAACATTTTTTCATGCTTCGCTTGACGATGGTGGTATTTATCAACCTGGTAACTCAAAAAACTATCCAGTTAAAGAAATCACCATTCACACCGTTATTGGGGACTTAAGCACTGGAGAATTTATTTATAGTAATCATCAAAACAAAGATTTATGGATCAATTTATCATTATACAAATATTTTGCTAAGTAGCTTATATAGTGATTTTGCTACCAAGAAATTGATGTATAATATTTTTGACTAAGTCTAATTGACGTCCGTACTTTATAATGTTTGCACTTGCTAAGTGTTGTTATAAAGTACGGATTTCGGTTATTCTATTACTTCGGGTGATGGTGCGTTTCTAATCTTGATAATGTTTTAAGCAAATTTTCCGATTAACGGGTTTAACCAAAAATATTTTGGCGTCGCGGGCAATTCTGCTATAATTTTGGATAACTATTGTGTAAAGGTATTTTGTAATGAATTCTATGACTCGCCTGTTGGTAATCGTTTCACCGCTTTTATTGACTCTTGCTGGCTGCTCGACTAATCCGACCACCAAAATTTCTGATCAGTTAACGTCACCGTATTTGACCAATCTGGATAATCAGCGTACCGATGATAAGATGTTACGTAACAAACTGCAAGACCAATTAGATGATGAAATTAAAAATAGTGCCATCAAGGTGGTGGTCGATCATGATAATGTGCTTCTGGTCGGGCAGGTGGCTAGTCAAAGCGATAGCAATCAGGCGACAGTGCTTTGTAAACAATCATCAAGTGTTAATAAAGTTTTCAATTATTTGACAGTGGCAGCAAAACCTTCGTTAAATATTAATTCCTCAGTTAATAATGATGCCCAAGATCGACTGGATACACAAATTGATATTCAGGGTAAGCGCTTAACCGTTATTACGGTGGATCATGTGGTTTATATTATGGGAACTAATATTGGTAATTTGACTTCGCTGGATTATGCAATTAAAGGTATTAATAATATCGAGGGCGTGAATCAGGTAGTAAATTTAGTGCAGAAGGGAAATTTTGATTACTACGGTAGCGAGAATTTGATTAAGTAACTAGTCACGGCTAATCATGACGACTACGGGTGCGTAAAAACTGTATAATCATCTGATTGTAATAATCGTTATTAATTGGACCAATTACCTGACAATGGTGATTGGTTTTTTTATTGTCAAAAACCTGAAATTGGCTGCAACATGCACCGGTTTTGGGCTCTACTGCGCCAAAAATAACCCGGCGAATCCGACTGTTTATTATTGCGCCGGCACACATCAGGCACGGTTCAATGGTAACATATAAATCACAGTTATTTAGTCGGTGATTTCCCAAATAATATTGGGCATCTTGTATTGCAACGATCTCGGCATGGTGCAGGATACTATTGTCGCTACGGGTACGATTGTAGCCCCGTCCAATAACTTTATTATTCTCTACGATCACCGCGCCAATTGGAATTTCCGCCAACGATAAGGCAATTTTGGCTTGCATTTCGGCATGGTGTAAGTAATTAGCGATAGTTTCATCATGCAGCAGTGGATAATGCGGGGGTAGCGCTTTATAGCTGCCGATTAATGATTGTTTGAGCTCATCCGATAAAGAATAACTGGAGCAACCCTGGCACAATGCAAATAGATCAAACAGCGCTTGATAACCCAGACTGGGGTAGGTTAGCCGCAGCTCGGCAAAGACTTCCAAATAACCATAGCGGCGCAATAAGGTTTCATTATTGAGTTTTAGTGGAGCTAGTTTGATTTCAAGATAGTGGGGAATCTTCATAGTTATCATGCGCCTGCATAAATTTGTTTATTGTGAAACCATAACTCAACCAGTTGTTGCGCTTGCGTTGGATATTTTTTTGCCAGTAGTGTTGCAATTACCTTGGCATCTTGTAGAATCGCCAAATCCTGTTCCAGATTGGCAAAACGCAGTGCCGGGAGTCCACTTTGGCGGGCACCCAATAGCTCGCCGGGGCCGCGGATTAATAAATCCTGACGGGCGATTTCAAAACCGTCGGTGCTCTGGCTGATTACCCGCAATCGTTGCTTGGCAACTTCGGACATGGCATAATCATAGAGTAAAACACACTGGCTTTTTTGCGAGCCGCGCCCAACCCGCCCGCGCAGTTGATGGAGTTGGGCTAACCCCATCCGCTCGCTGTGTTCAATTACCATGGTGGTAGCATTGGGGACATCGACTCCGACTTCAATTACGGTGGTCGCAACCAGTAGCTGTAATTGATTGCTGCTAAAAGCTTGCATGATTTCGGCTTTTTCTTTCGGTTTTAGTCGGCCATGCACCAATCCAATAGTTATCTCCGGTAGCAAGTTTTGTAATTCGTTGAAGGTATTGAGTGCATTTTCCAACTCCAGAGTTTCCGATTCTTCAATCAATGGGCAAACCCAGTATGCCTGCTGTTGATTGAGCAATTGTTGGTGGATAAATTCAACTACTTCCTGCCGGCGGTTGTTATTGATTAAAATCGTTTCAATTGGGGTGCGACCGGGCGGCAGCTCATCTATTGATGAAACATCCAGATCGGCGTAATAACTCATTGCCAGCGAGCGGGGGATTGGGGTTGCCGACATCATTAATTGATGCGGATGGTTTTCCGGGCGACCTTTGTTAATTAGCGCCAGCCGTTGATCAACACCAAAGCGATGTTGTTCATCAATAATGACGATGCCGAGATTATTAAATTCAACCTGTTTTTGAAAAATGGCATGGGTGCCGATTATTAGCTGAGCGCTGCCATCCTGAATTTGCTGATAAGCTGCCCGCTTGTACTTGCTGCTCAGACTGCCACTTAACCACACCAAATTAACGCCGCTATCTTGCAGTAGCTTTTGAGTTTTGATGAAGTGTTGTTCGGCAAGAATCTCGGTTGGCGCCATGATCGCGGCCTGATAGCCACACTCAATTGCCACCAATGCTGCAATTGTTGCCACAATGGTTTTGCCGCTACCGACATCTCCCTGTAATAAGCGGTTCATTTGCTGGGGTTTATTCATGTCAGCTAGGATTTCGCCTAAGACCTTTTTTTGGGCGGTGGTCAGCTCAAAAGGTAAGCTCGCCAATAACGGTACTAATAGTTGATTGGTGGTTTTTAAGGGCGGCGCTGGATGGTGGTGTTTATTTAGATAAATTTTCTGCATCAGCAATTGCTGGGCGATTAGTTCGTCATATTTCAAGCGCCGGAGTGCTTGTGCTTGTTGATTAATGCTAAATTGATGCGGAGTTAATTTATGTAGGGTTAATAATGCCTGTTCCAGCCGCGGTAATTGATAATTAGCTAAAATCTCGTCGGCTAAGGTTTCATGAATAAGATTGGCTTCAAATAATTGATTCACCAAATCAATAATCGTCTGATTGCTTAAACCATTGGTGGTCGGGTAAATCGGGGTGAAGGTATTGCCAAGTTTTTGATTGGTTTCGGTAACGGTTTGAATTTTGGGATGGATAATCGTTTTATTGCCGTGAAAATCAGCCTTGATTTCACCATGGGCGCGAATTTGTTTGCCAATGGCATATTGAGTTGCGTAACTGGGGTAAAAATGAAAAAATAGCAATGAAATAATTGCTGTGCCGTCATCGAGACGAACCAGTAACTGTTTGCTGCGGCGGGAGATGATCTCATGCCCGATGATTTTACCTTCGATCATTACCTGCGTGCCGATAGCGGCATCACGAATCGGATAAACCTTGGTTAGATCTTCGTAACGCAGCGGAATATGCAAGGCCAAATCCCACCAACGGATGAGATTTAGCCGTGCCAATTTAGAACTGTTGCGGGTAGAGTGAGGAAGCTGATCTAGAATATCCATAGTTACCCGCTTGGTGATTAATTTAGGCTGATATTCCGAATTACGCCAGCGGCAGCAGTTAATTGGGACTGTGCTTGTTCATAACTCAGATTGTTGATGATCATGACAATTGCGGTTTTAACATGATTGTTGGCTAGCTGCAAATATTTTTCAGCGGTAGCATAATCAACTTCCGTCGCTTCCATGATAATTTTTTTGGCGCGGGCTTCGAGCTTGGCATTGGAGGTTTTTACATCGACCATCAGATTTTTGTAAACCTTGCCCAGATTAATCATGGTAGTGGTGCTAAGCATATTTAAGATTAATTTTTGAGTGGTTCCGGCTTTCATCCGGGTTGAGCCGGAAATAACTTCGGCGCCTGGCGATACTTCAATTTTGATATCGGCATAACTACCGATGACGCTATTTTTATTACAAGCCACCGCTATGGTTTTGCAGCCGGTTTGCCGGGCATATTTTAATCCGCCAATAACATAGGGCGTCCGTCCGGAAGCCGCAATTCCACAGACTATATCAAGATCGGTTAGATTGATTGCGCGTAAATCGGTAAAACCGGCACTTTCGACATCTTCAACACCCTCTTGTGCCTTAATAAATGCTTGGTCACCACCGGCAATTAATCCAACTACGGTATTATAGTCAACGCCATAAGTCGGCGGGCATTCTACCGCGTCCAATATTCCCAAGCGGCCGCTGGTGCCGGCACCAATATAAATTAAGCGTCCGCCTTGTTTCATCTGTGCGGTAATGGCATCGACGGCTTTGGCAATATTCGGCAATTCTTCTTTGATGGCTAGCGCGACTTTTTGATCTTCGCTATTGATGATCTCCAGTTTTTCCAATGTCGGCAAAATATCAATATTAATCGAGGCTGGATTAATATTTTCAGTGGTTAGATTTTTTAATTGTTCCAAAATTTGTTGTTGTTCCATTTTAATTCCCTAAAATTTTACTGGCATTATTATAATCGCTGTCTTCACTATCCGGCGATTTTGTTAGTAATTTTTTGCAGGGTTTTTCCTTTTGTTGCAGTGCATATGTTAAAATTTTAGCTAAATTAGGTAATTGATTGAATAATTAAGATATATTTCACGTGGTTACTGGTGATTGTTAAAATTTAATAATATTATTTATTGTGCAATATGAATGTAATGGCGATTTAGGAAGTCATAGTTGTTGTATTTATGCATTGAAAATAGAGACGGGATTTGATTATATGAAAAAAACATTATTGGGATTGCTTTTGCTAATGATGGGGTGGGTAAGCTCTGGCGTTGCCGAGGAGTTGGAAAGTGTTGATTTTTCACGTCCGGTGATGTTTAATTCGGATATGGATCAACATGGCACTTTTATTGCCGGTGATTTACTGACATCACCATTATTAAGAAGTATGTTTGATTTGAGTGTCAATGAAGTTAACCGTGACTATGTGCGGATTTGTCTGAATTCGCAAAATACCTGTCGGGTGGTTCGCCGTGATTCGCGGGTCTATCTGGTGGTAAGTAATGGTAAGACTAAATTTGATAATAGCGTCACCAAATAATATCAAAACTGAGTGGGGAATAATCGTGAAAAAAATTGTTGTGTTATTGAGCCTATTGGCGCTGGTCGGTTGCAGCAGTAATAAGCCGCTATCAACATCGATTACCGATAATCATGTCTTGCAGCAATCATTAACTGAATCAGGCGTGGCTAATCAATCTTCGACAGCTGTGGTGAATAGTGTCCCAAACTGGGTTCCGATGGTTTTCGTTGATTTTGATACAACTGCACTATCTTTGTTGGCGGATAATCTTAAAACTGGTAAAGTTAAGCGTGCGGCAATAATTTATCCCAGCAAAATGAAAACATTGGCACAACGAATCCAACGGTACCTTGAAGATCAAACTAGCCAAGATGTGCCCATGATGAACGTTGAGTTACGCAATACCGAACAAGTCCAGTATGATTTGTCGCAGGTGATCGTAACGTTGTACTTTTAAGCTGAATTGAACATGTTTGACCAATTCTACAGTTTACCGATTTATCTGGCATTATTGCTGATTTTTATTGGCTGTAATTTAATTAGTGTATTGGGGTATTTTGTTTCCCATCGATTTTTGGCGCGGGTAGATAACAAAGATGTAGTCACCAAAGTAGTTTGGCAGACGGTTCTCTTTTTTACTACCATTTTCATAACTTTCTGGATTGCCACCAACTGGAGCAATCTCGGAGCTTTAAAATCTGCAACTATTCGTGAAGCCAATTCCTTGCAATTACTCTATCACGAAATGGATGGACTTAATCAACCGCAGCGAAAATTATTACAGACTAAGTTATTAACATATGCTGGTTTGGTAGTGAATGATGAATATGCGCACTTAAGCCATGGCCAATCAAGTCAGTTGACGGAAAGCTCATTTAGCGTGTTAGTTAATTCAATCTATGATTACCGCCGAGCGGGTTTTGTAAATGGTGATGAGGGTAGCTATAACCGGGTATTGGATCAAATTGAGCTGGTTTCCGATTATCGTGACACTCGTCTGCAATACTTGGAGGGTAATTTACAGGGGCCGTTGTTACTGTTCTTTATTATTATGATTGTAGTTGGTTGCTTTTGGACTGGTTTTATCGATACAAAAAGCCGAATCTTTACAACTTTCATTATTCTTTGCCAAAATCTGATAATAAGTGCTTCCTGCTGGCTGATACTGGAGATGGATAAACCGTTTCAGGGTGAACTAAGTGTTGGTAAGTCGGCATTTGTAACGGTTTATCAACAGCTTGAGCATAAACATTAGTCTCTCCCAGCAAAATTGCTGATTGTCGCTATCGTCGAAATAGCATACAATTTTTGCTTTAAATCTATAAGAAAAGTAATTGTAATGTATGATGACATAGTTCTATTTATTCAGCTGATCAATAGCGGCGGATTTTCTTTGGTCGCCAAAAAGCTCAAAATTCACCAAACCACCATAAGTAAGCGTATTGGTAAACTGGAAGATGCACTGAATTTAGTTTTAATTAATCGCAATACCCGCCACTTTCAACTGACTGCCGATGGTCAACGGTTGTATGAGCAATTTAACCCACTCCTTGCTGTTTTTGAAGATTCATTAAATAGTGTTCTGAATAAGGATAATGCGGTTAAGGAGGGCAAGCTGGCGGTTGCGATGTCACCATCGCTATCAACCGTTGAAATCAATAATTATATTTTGGATTTTACGCTTAAATATCCCAAAATTATGCTTGATATTCATTATGTGGTTGATAATGCCAATTTGTTAAAAGATCATTATGACGTAGCAATAACCCTTGCCAAGCCGCAACAGGAAACTGCAATGATTAAAACCATTTGGCAATTAAATACCATCTTGTGCGCATCCCCGAAGTATGTTACTGATTTTGGTCAACCGGCAACCTTGGAGGATTTGGAACAGCATAAGATTATTCTGCCGTTAATTTCCATGCGTTCTAGCAGCACTTTGGAAGGAGTGCATATTGCTAGTAATCGTTTAGTCAGTCAAAAATTTAATCGCCACTCCATTGCCGTTAATTCCTCAGCCAGTAATTTGAATTATGCCTTAACCGGCAAATGTATCGTTCCACTTTATGATTGCGTTGCTAAGGAATTTATTGAAAATGGACGGTTGGTGCGGATTTTACCGGAGTATCAAGCGTTGCCGGTAAATGTTTATATGGTGCGGCCGACGACCTATAAAAATAAATTGGTTGATTTGTTTGCGGATTACTTGTGTCAGTGTTTGCATGAAATGAATAATGAACGTCATGGATTAGCGAGATAGTTAATTATTGCTGCAAAAAAGCATCTTTTGATTTAATAAATTACAAATGTTAATTTTATTGGGTTATAGCATCGTTTTTTGTGCAGCGCACAGTGATAAGTTACTAAAAATCAATGAAAAAAGCAATAAATAATTTGCAAGTAAGCAGGGAGTGGTGATATAATCTCGCTTCTTAACTATCTGTGTCTAGTTTAGTCCCGAATCCCTTCGGGCCCAATACTGGCCGTTTGCGTAACGTGTTAAGTTGGAAAGGTAAGAAATCAATGATTCAAATGCAAACAAGATTGGATGTTGCTGATAATACTGGTGCGCGCTCTGTGCAATGCATTAAAGTGTTAGGCGGCTCAAAACGTCGTTATGCGTCTGTTGGTGATATCATCAAAGTGGCTATTAAAGATGCTTCACCACGTGGTCGTGTAAAAAAAGGTGACGTGTATAACGCGGTTGTTGTTCGTACAGCTAAAGGCGTTAGACGTGCCGATGGTTCATTAGTAAAATTTGACGGTAATGCGGCAGTTTTATTAAATGCTAAATTGGAACCAATTGGTACGCGTATTTTTGGCCCGGTTACTCGTGAATTACGTACTGAAAAATTCATGAAAATCGTTTCATTAGCTCCTGAAGTAATTTAAGGTGGGCAACAATGAGAAAAATTAGAAAAGGTGATGAAGTAATCGTTATCGCTGGTAAAGACAAAGGTAAAATTGCACAAGTTCAACAAGTGGTTGAAGATGGTGCTAAAGTTATCGTTGAAGGCGTAAACGTAGCTAAAAAACATGTCCGTCCTAACCCAATGAAGGGTGAGCAAGGCGGTATCGTTGCTAAAACAATGCCAATTGATATTTCGAATGTGGCTATTTATAATTCTGAAACTAAAAAAGCTGACCGTGTTGGCTTCAAAGTTGAGGGTGACAGCAAGGTTCGTGTGTTCAAATCAACCGGTAAAGTAGTCGGTTAAGGCGGGAAAAATGGCAAGATTAAAAGATTTTTATACTACAAAAGTGGTTCCTGAATTGATGAAAGAATTCAATTATGATTCAGTTATGGAAGTTCCACGTATTGAAAAAATTACCCTGAATATTGGTTTGGGTGAAGCTGTTGCTGCTAAATAAGTAATGGAATTTGCTCTTTCTGACCTGACTTTAATTGCTGGTCCAAAACCGGTTGTAACTAAAGCGCGTAAATCTATCGCGGGTTTCAAAATCCGTGAATGTTATCCGGTTGGTTGCATGGTTACTTTGCGTAAAGAAAAAATGTATGAGTTCTTGGATCGCTTGGTAAACATCGCTCTGCCACGGGTACGTGACTTCCGCGGTTTGAATGGTAAATCATTCGACAAATTCGGAAATTACAACTTTGGTATTAAAGAACAAATTATTTTCCCTGAAATTGAATACGATAAAATCGACTCGCTACGTGGTATGAATATTACCATTACTACTTCAGCCAAAACGACTGAAGAAGCTCGGGCGTTATTGAAACAATTCAGTTTCCCAATCAAGTAAGGAATTATAATGACTAGATTAGCGTTAATCGAAAGAGAAGCAAAACGCGTACGCTTGGCTGATAAATTTGCAGCTAAACGTGAAGCTCTGTTTGCTATTATTAACGATTCATCTAAATCTGATGAAGAAAAATTCGAAGCTAGATTAGCTTTGCAGAAACTGCCGCGTAACTCGGCTCCGACTCGCCAACGTAATCGTTGTGCATTAACTGGTCGTCCTAGAGGTACTTTCCGTAAATTTGGTATCGCCCGTAATAAATTACGTCAATTGGCGCTTAAAGGCGATATCCCTGGCGTTGTAAAAGCTAGCTGGTAAGAAGGAGTTATTGAAAAATGATGCAAGATACTATTGCTGATATGCTAACTCGTATTCGCAATGCGCAAGCAGCGAATAAAGAAGTTGTGGCTATGCCTTCTTCTAAAATCAAGGTTTCAATTGCCAAGGTATTGAAAGAAGAAGGATATATTGACGATTTTAAAATTGAAGGTGCTGTAAAGCCTGAATTGTCAATCAGTCTGCGTTATTATGCCGGTAAACCGGTAATTGCCAGAATTGAGCGTGTTTCTCGTCCTGGTTTGCGGATTTATCGTGGTTGTGAAGAATTACCTACCGTTATGAACGGCTTGGGTGTGGCGATTGTGTCAACTTCACGTGGTGTTATTACTGATCGTAAAGCGCGCACCCTAAAAGTAGGCGGCGAAGTTTTATGTTACGTTGCTTAATAGGAGTTTTGTAAGATGTTATCTCGTATTGCTAAAACTCCATTGGAAATCCCTGCTGGGGTTGAAGTGACTGTAACCGGATCTAACGTAAAAGTTAAAGGTCCGCTAGGTCAACTGGAATTTACTTTTAACGACGCTGTTATCATTACTAAAGAAGGTAATGCGGTTACTCTGGCGACTAAAGACGATAGCAAATTTGCTAAAGCTTTGTCCGGAACTGTTAAATCAGTTATGGGTAATATGGTTACCGGTGTGACTAAAGGTTTTGAGAAAAAATTAACTATTTTGGGTGTGGGTTATCGTGCCGCTGCTGCTGGTAGCGACTTAAACCTGACTTTAGGTTTTTCTCATCCGGTAGTTTATAAAGCTCCGGCTGGAATCAAAATTGAGACTCCGTCACAAACCGAAATTCTGATTAAAGGAATTGATAAACAGTTAGTCGGTCAGGCTGCTGCTAACATTCGTGCATACCGTCCGGTTGAGCCATACAAAGGCAAGGGCGTACGCTATGCTGATGAAGTGGTGATCCTGAAAGAGACTAAGAAGAAATAATTTAAGAGGTTAGTCTGAACATGAGTAATAAAATCAGTCGCTTGAGACGTGCTGCCAAAACTCGCCATAAAGTTGCCGAGTTAGGTGTTAAACGTCTGGTGGTATTTAAATCCAATAGTCATATTTACGCACAGATTATTGATGAAAGCGGTTCAAAAGTATTGGCTTCGGCTTCTACGGTTGAAAAAACACTTGGTGCATCTCTGAAAAACGGCGGCAATGTAGAAGCTGCTAAAGTAGTAGGTAAAGCCATTGCTGAAAAAGCAATCGTTGCCGGTGTAAAAGAAGTCGCTTTTGATCGTTCCGGTTTCCGTTATCACGGTCGGATCAAGGCTGTAGCAGATGCTGCGCGTGAAAATGGTCTTGTGTTCTAATTGGAGTAAACAATGATCGAAAATAAAGAACACCAGTTAATTGAAAAATTAATTAGCGTCAACCGTGTAACTAAAGTAGTTAAAGGTGGACGGATTATGGGTTTCGCTGCTTTGACCGTGGTGGGTGATGGCGATGGCGGAATCGGTATGGGTAAAGGTAAATCAAAAGAAGTTCCAGTAGCGGTGCAAAAAGCCGTTAAGGAAGCTAGCAAGAGCATGGTCAAAGTTCCTTTGAAAAACGGAACGATTTACCATACTATTACAGCTAAACATGGAGCTACTACTGTATTTATGCAACCAGCTAAAGATGGTACTGGTATTATTGCCGGTGGTGCGATGCGTGCCTTGTTTGATGCAATTGGTATTCGCAACATTACTTGTAAGGTTCAAGGTTCTACCAATCCTTACAATGTGGTTCGTGCAACTATCAAAGCTTTGCAAGCTATTTCAACTCCGGCTGAAATTGCTGCTAAACGTGGTAAAACCGTAGCAGAAATTACAGGAGAAGCATAATGGCGCAAAAAACTATTAAAGTGACTCTGGTAAAAAGTCTGATTGGACGTTTAGCCAACCATAAAGCATCTGCTAGTGGTTTGGGTTTACGTAAAATTGGTCAAACCGTGGAAGTTATTGATACTCCGGAAAACCGTGGTATGATTAACCGTATCAGTTACCTTGTTAAATGTGAGGGTTAATACGATGTTTTTGAATAGTATTCAACCAGCAGAAGGTGCTAAGCACTCATCAAAACGTGTAGGTCGTGGAATTGGTTCTGGCTTGGGAAAAACTTGTGGTCGTGGTCACAAAGGTCAAAAAAGCCGTGCCGGAGGTTTCCATAAAGTCGGATTTGAAGGCGGTCAAATGCCTTTATATCGTAGATTACCAAAACGCGGTTTCTATAATAAATTCGGAAAAGAATATGCTGAAGTTAACGTTTCAACATTGAATTGTTTCGAAGAAGGTACAGTAGTTGATCCGGTTGCTTTAATTGCAGCTGGTATTCTGAAAAACGTTCGCGATGGTGTTCGTATTTTAGGAAACGGCCAATTAGATAAATCGTTAACTGTAATTGCAAATGGCTTTACGAAGTCTGCAGCAGATAAAATTACAGCGGCTGGTGGAAAAGTAGAGGTGATCTAGGTGCTTTCATCTCTAGTAAATATACTAAAGATTACCGAACTTAGACAA
>CAZATM010000079.1:0-19151 GCA_964488065.1 uncultured Neisseria sp. | reverse complement strand
ACGAGCGGATCTTTTCCGGCGAAGCCAGACCGATTCGGATATGTCCGTAATGCTCGTTGCTATTTTTATTGCCATTAAAGAGATTGTTAAAATCAAACATCTGCTTTATTCTCCACAAAGTTGGGTATTGCTAATAATTTTATAATTCAAATTCTGAATCTAATAATCAAGGATTTAGTCGCTAGGCTAGGAGAAAAACTAGCAAGCAGCGGAATGTACACATAGTACATGAGCAGCGCAGCTAGCTTTTCGACAACGCATAGCGGCTAAAGCCGACGATTATTTTATTCTTCGAGTTCCATGTCAAGAGCTAGCGCTCGTACTTCTCGCGTCAACACTCGGAAAGCTTCCGGCATCTGCGCTGAGATTTTGTGCTCGCCTTCCAATAACCGTTCATACATTTCAGTACGACCTTCAACATCATAGGACTTAACGGTTAACATTTCCTGTAGAACATAAGCGGCACCATAAGCTTCCAGTGCCCACACCTCCATCTCACCGAAACGTTGACCACCAAATTGAGCTTTACCACCCAATGGTTGTTGCGTTACCAACGAGTATGGACCAGTTGAACGCGCATGGACTTTTTCATCAACCAAGTGATGCAAGCGCAATACGTACATATAACCAATCGTTACCGGACGATCAAAAGCCAATCCAGTCCGACCATCAAAGAGAGTAACCTGACCTGATTCCGGCAAATCCGCCAGTTTCAGCATGTTTTTAATCTCAATTTCTTTGGCACCATCAAATACCGGGGTTGCAAACGGAACTCCACTACTCAGATTATTGGCTAACTCAATAAATTCAGCATCATTTAACTGCGAAATATCTTCAGACTTACCGGAAGAATTATAGATTGAATCAACAAAACCACGAACTTCAGCCAAATTACGCTGTTCGCGCATCATTTTATCAATTTTATTACCCAAACCTTTAGCCGCCAAGCCCAAATGAACCTCAAGAATCTGCCCGATATTCATCCGTGATGGCACCCCTAATGGATTTAGAACGATATCAACAGTGCGTCCATCTTCCATATACGGCATATCTTCAACCGGTAAAACTTTGGAAACCACCCCTTTATTTCCGTGGCGTCCGGCCATTTTATCACCCGGTTGCAAGCGACGTTTAACCGCGACAAAGACCTTAACCATTTTGATTACGCCATTTGGCAAATCAACACCTTGGTATAATTTATCTTTTTGCACTTTGAAGCGCGCTTCCAATTCGGCACGTTTTTCTTCAATCGCCTTGCAGACCATTGATAACTGTTCGTTAACCGCATCATCTTTTACCAGGATTGCCAGCCATTCACGTTTATTTTTGTACTGTGCCAGAACTTCGTCAGTAATCTTGCCTTTTTTACCGGATTTGAATTCCTGACCAATCAAGGTATTTTTAAAGCGTTCCGCCGCATCTTCTTCAATGATCGTCATTTGATCACGAATATCCTGACGCAGACGGCTTAATTCCGCTTCAATATTTTCCAAACCACGTTGATCATGTTTGCTGCCATCGCGGTTAAAGACTTGAACATCAATTACCGTACCGTTAATTCCGACTGGAACCCGTAATGAAGTATCTTTAACATCCGAGGCTTTTTCACCAAAGATCGCGCGGAGTAATTTTTCTTCCGGAGTCAGTTGAATTTCACCTTTTGGTGTAACTTTTCCAACCAGAACATCGCCAGGATTAACTTCGGCACCAATATGAATAATTCCGCTTTCATCCAAGCGTCCCAATTGGTTTTGCGATAAATTCGGAATATCACGGGTAATTTCTTCATCACCCTGTTTGGTTTCACGCGATACAACCTGCAATTCCTCAATATGAATCGAAGTATATTTGTCGGCGGCAACTAATTTTTCGGACACCAGAATCGAATCCTCAAAGTTATAACCATTCCACGGCATGAAGGCTACCATCACGTTCTGACCAACCGCCAATTCACCCAAATCAGTGGCTGAACCATCGGCAATTACATCACCGGCGGCAATTACATCACCAACTTTTACAATCGGTTTTTGGTTAACGCAGGTATTTTGATTGGAACGTTGATATTTGATCAAATTGTAAATATCAATCCCCAAATCATTACCGGCAATTTCATTTTCATTTACTTTAATGATAATCCGGCTGCCATCGACATAATCAATAACCCCACCACGTTTAGCAGCAATAAGCGTTCCGGAATCAATTGCGGCAACCCGCTCAACCCCGGTACCGACCAATGGACGATCGGCGCGGACGCACGGTACGCCCTGCCGCTGCATGTTAGAACCCATCAATGCGCGGTTGGCATCATCATGTTCCAAGAATGGAATCAATGACGCCGCAACCGATACCACCTGATTGGTTGCCACATCCATGTAGTCAACTTCTTCGCGCGGCACTAATGTGGTTTCACCTTTTTTCCGCGCAAAGACTAATTCATCGGCAAAGCTGCCATCGGCATTCAAGCGGGCATTGGCTTGAGCAATTACAATTTTATCTTCATCAATTGCCGATAAATATTCCATGGTAGTAGTAACTTTACCATCAACAACTTTCCGGTATGGCGTCTCCAAGAAACCATGTTCATTTGGACGCGCATATACCGACAATGAATTGATCAATCCAATATTTTGCCCCTCAGGAGTCTCAATCGGACATAACCGTCCATAATGAGTTACGTGAACGTCACGTACTTCAAAACCGGCACGATCACGAGTCAAACCACCTGGACCCAATGCTGAAATCCGGCGTTTATGAGTAATTTCCGAAAGTGGATTGGTATGATCCATGAATTGCGATAATTGACTGGTTGAGAAGAAATCTTTCAAGCTTGAAGTAATTGGCTTGGCACTAATCAATTTATTTGGCAATAAATCTTTTTCTTCCAATGGTTGGGTTAATTTATCTTTAACCGCTTTATCAATCCGTGATAAGCCAACCCGGAATTGATTTTCAACCAATTCACCCACGCCACGAATCCGACGATTACCCAAATGATCAATATCATCAATAACGCCGCGACCATTACGAAGTTCAATCAAAGTTGCTAAGGTTAATAAAATATCTTGTTGTGCCAAAAGAATTTCTTCATTATCCGGGCACTCAATATTTTTCAGCAAGGTATTAAACCATTGTGGAGTTTTCGGATCTAATTCATTCAAATAAGTGCGCGAATTAAATTTAAAGCGTCCCACTTGTGATAAATCATAAGTTTCGGCATTGAAGAAGGTACGCGTAAACACGGTTGCCGCAATTTCTTCCGAATACGGTTCACCCGGCCGCATCATTTTATAGATTTGATGAATTGCTTCAACTTTGCTTTCGGCAGTTTCCTTAGAGGCTTCTTCATCACGAAGAGTATCAGCAATATATGAACCATGCTCCAAGTCATTGACATACAGCGTTTTAATCTCATCTATTGAGCTAATCAATACCTGATTAACAATTTCTTCATTCAGAATTGTGTTTGATTTAGCCAATACTTCACCGGTTTCAGGATCAACTAAATCCACACCCAAAATCCGTCCATCAAGTTCTTCAATCGGAACTTCAATCTCAGTCAGACCGGCTTTGATTAAATCGCGGATATGTTTAGAAGTGATCTTTTTATCTTTGGCAACAATCAGTTTACCTTCATTGTCAATCAAATCAAAGCGTGAAGTCTCACCTTTTAGCCGTTCGGCAATAATTTGTTTGTAGATTCGTCCACGGCGAACTGAATAGGTATCTTTATCATAGAACAAATCCATGATGTCATCACGGGTATAACCAATCGCTTTTAACAATAACGTTACCGTCATTTTACGGCGTTTATCAATCCGGAAATAAATCAGGTCTTTGGCATCAAATTCCAGATCCAGCCAGCTACCACGATACGGAATAATCCGGGCTGAATACAATAATTTATTGGCAGAGTGATTTTTACCGTGATCATGTTCAAAATAAACCCCCGGAGAACGATGCAACTGAGCTACCACTACCCGTTCGTTACCGTTGATAATAAAGGACGCAGTATCAGTCATAAATGGGATTTCGCCCATGTAAACATCTTCTTCGGTGCTATGCAAGATGGTTTTATAATCGTTATCACGATCAAATACGGTCAAGCGAATTTTTGCATGTAATTTGCCAGCAAACGATACGCCACGCAATAAACATTCATGTACATCAAAAAGAGGTTGATTAAGACTGTAGCTGATAAAGTCCAGACGCGTTGCGCCATTATTGGAAACGATAGGGAAGATATCAGTAAAAGCCTTTTGCAAGCCAATATTTTTACGCGCAGCCGGAGAAACCCGTTGCTGCAAAAATTCTTCATAGGAATTTTTCTGCATCGCCAGAAGATAAGGCACTTTTAGCGAATTCGGCTGTTTGGCAAAGCTTTTACGAATACGTTTTTTTTCTGTGAAAGAATAGCTCATATATTTAAAGCTCCGATGTTTGAGAATCGATAATTCAATCTTGCACGGTTTTTGCTGATTTTAATCGCCAATCCAGCAAAAATTCGGCAAATTTACTAATTACCAACCTCGGGGGTGAAAGAAAAAGATAACAAAAATATACACTTAACTAAATAAAATGAATATTTTTTAAATCTCTGATAAATTAATACGGCAAAAGAGGTAACGTAAAAGTCACCTCTTTAATCACTACTTAGAGCAATGAATTATTTCATTTCAGCAGTAGCACCGGCTTCGGTAATTTTCTTAACCAAAGCTTCAGCATCAGCTTTAGAAATGCCTTCTTTAACAGCTTTAGGTGCAGCTTCAACCAAGCCTTTAGCTTCAGCCAAACCTAAACCAGTGATTTCACGTACAACTTTAATTGCTGCAACTTTGTTAGCACCAGCGCCAGTCAAGATTACGTCAAATTCAGTTTTTTCTTCAACTGCAGCGGCAGCGCCACCAGCAGGACCAGCAACTGCAACCGCAGCAGCTGATACGCCGAATTTTTCTTCCATCTCTTTAACTAATTCAGACAAATCCATTACAGTCATCTGACCAATTGCTTCAATAATTTCTGCTTTAGAAATAGCCATTTAAAAACTCCTAATAAATCTTTAAAAAATTAATATTTAAAAACCACACCACACATTTTAAGATTTTGCGTTAAGCAGTTTGGATTTTGACTAGGCATCGGCGACGCCGTTTACAACTAGTAAACAGGAGCGCAATAACAACGTCAAAACTCAAAGCACGACACGCAAATTTATGCGGCTTCCTGTTCTTTCTTATCTTTAAGCGCAGCAACAAGACGGACAAAACTTGCCGGAATTTGTTGCATAACACCCATAACCATAGCCAATAATTCATCACGGCTAGGGATTGATGCCAATTGTTTAACGCCAGCTACATCCAGCAATTTTTCATTATACATACCAGCGATAATATTTACTTTACCGTTAGCTTTTGAAAATTCGCTAATGATTTTAGCTGCGGCGATTGGATCGTCTGAAATACTATAGATTAACGGACCAGTCATCTTTTCAGCCAAAGGTGCAAATTTTGTACCTTCAACCGCTTTACGAGCCAAAGTATTTTTTACAACGTGCAAAAAAACTCCGGCTTGACGTGCTTGCGCACGAATAGATGTCATAGTTTCAACTGTTACACCCGCATATTCTGCGATAACAACAGTTTGAGCGTTAGTCAAAGTTTCAACAACCTCAGCAACAACGGCTTTTTTGCTTTCCAGGTTTAAACTCAAAGCTTAACTCCTAAACTACTAGTGGTTTTCAATTCGATTTATTGAGATATTTATGATAAATAAATTTTCTTACTCGAGTTGCCACTATCTACGCAGGAAATCTTACGAAAATTAAGCACTTATAAATTTCAATGAAATTAGCGCTCCCGCGGTCTATGATAATGATAAGGCAGATAAATTAGCCTTACCCCCTCTTTGTCACTTTAATTCTTGATTAAAGCAACTCAACCACTGCCAACATTACGTCAGCAGCGATTAATAATTAACCTGCAATTGAAGAATATTCAACCTTAACACCAACACCCATAGTACTGGATACTGATACACGTTTGAAATATTGACCTTTTGCTGAAGCTGGTTTAGCTTTAGCTAAAACATCAACTAATGCAGCAAGATTTTGTTGCAGTTTATCAGTCGCAAATGATGCACGACCAATTGTAGTATGAATAATACCATTTTTGTCAGTACGATATTGCACTTGACCGGCTTTAGCATTTTTAACCGCAGCAGCAGCATCAGTAGCAACTGTACCAACTTTAGGATTTGGCATTAAGCCACGTGGACCTAAAATTTGACCCAAAGTACCAACAATCCGCATAGTATCCGGAGTTGCGATAACTAAATCAAAGTTCAGATTACCTTTTTTAACTTCGTCCGCTAAGTCTTCCAGACCAACGATATCAGCACCAGCAGCTTTAGCCGCTTCTGCCTGAGCGCCTTGCGCAAATACCGCAACGCGAACAGTCTTACCAGTACCATTAGGCAATACCAGAGAACCACGAATCATTTGATCACTTTTACGTGGATCAACACCTAAATTAATAGCCACATCAATAGATTCATCGAATTTAGCAGTTGCAGCTTTTTTTACCATTTCAATCGCATCGCTAGCTGGATACAATTTAGTGCTGTCAAAGCTAGCCACAGCTTTTTGCTTTTTCGTCAATTTAGCCATTACTTAACTCCTTCAACTTCTAAACCCATACTACGCGCAGAACCGGCAATAGTACGTACCATAGCATCCAAATCAGCACCGGTTAAATCCGGCTGTTTGGTTTTAGCAATTTCTTCCAGTTGTGCACGTGATACCTTACCCACTTTATCCGCATTTGGACGTGAGCTACCACTCTTAATTCCAGCCGCTTTTTTCAATAAAATTGAAGCCGGTGGAGTTTTTAACACAAATGTAAAACTTTTATCAGAATAAGCGGTAATAACCACTGGAATCGGCAAACCTGGTTCCATTGACCCGGTTTTAGCATTAAATGCTTTACAGAATTCCATAATATTCAGACCACGTTGACCCAATGCTGGACCAACTGGAGGTGACGGATTCGCCTTACCGGCGCCGATTTGTAGCTTAATAAAGCCAATGACTTTTTTTGCCATTCGTAAAAACACCTTTAAAATGGGTAAAACGCCTTGTCAAGCAATAACTTAACGCAGCTCCCCGGTTATTTATAAAATTTAGAGCTTGTTATTGTACCACAATAAGTAAATTTTTTCAAATAAATCAGAATAAAAAAAGAGCACCACAAGGGTACTCTTCTTAATCAGTAGTAACTGCTTACGCTTGGTGGCATTCTGCCAAAGTAACATTACCGTGTTGATCAACTTTGCAGTCAACCAATTTGTGTGAATGATCATCGATGAATAAAACATCAGTTTGTTTATCTTGAAAGTTTTTACATTGCATATCTTTCAATTTATCTTTATTGATACCATCAGTAATGTGATGTTTACCACATTGCATGCTGTTGCTATCAAAAGTAACTTCGGTTGTTTTAGCAAATGCGCCACAAGCAAAACCAGCTGCTGCCAATAATAAAACGATTTTCTTCATAGATTTTCCTTCCTAAAATTAAAATAACTGCCGGACATCTGTCACGAACCTCAGAATTATACAATAATGCTAATAAATAATTTGGCTTTTTTGTGCCACTTAACGCATAGAATCTACCAACCATTGACAAATAGCATAAGATAACCATTATCAGATATTCGCTAACTAAACAAATAATATTTATTTTAAATATTACTTCAATTAGATCTTTATTACTGCTGCACACAATATAAACGACTTTGAGCAGAACATGGCATTGGAGCAACTATCCCCCAGTCGGTACTTTTAGCATTAGTTAATCCAACGATCCCCTCAACCTCTGAATAAGTTGAGTACGTCCAATTCTGGCATGTAAAATTATCAGAAAATCCTGTCCACGCAACATCGGCTACGGTCGATATAGAATTAACCAAACTATAATCATCTTCCGGTGTAGAAAAAGTAAGATTGCCACCTGTTGCAACTGCAATTAAAGTTCTCTGATCGCTGCGATAATATGAAATACCACTTGTAGTAGAACCATTACCATTCAATAATGCTTTATAGGTTCCACTAAAGCCCTGCGTCGAAGCTTCAGTACTACAAATACCATTGGCACCATCTAATCCACCAAGATCTCCATTATAGGAGTTTTGCGTAATAAAAATAATTTTGGGAGAACCGGCAATCAATGTGTAGATGGTTGGTGCACTAGCTATACTACTGCTATAAATACCACTAAGATCACTCCAACTAATATTTATCGAAGATAACGCTAATGATGGTTGCGAATCATTAGTTGAGAGTGCGTACGTATCAATACATGATTCGTTTTGATTCAATGTTACTCCATGACAACCATTATTCGCCAAAACAAACGGAGGATTGTTGGCATCAGTGCTTTGGAAATTATTTGCGGTAGTTGTTGAAGTATTTGTAAAGACGACATCAACTTTATAAACAACATCGTTAAATCCAGTATATTGATTATCCGCAGAACCATTACCGCTATTGAAATGATACTCACCATTATCTCCGTAGCTAACTAAAAAGGTTGCTGGTAACGGCATAGCCGTCACATTCCAATTAATATTCGTAGATTCACTACCTGATGGTGTTTGACCGGCTGCTGTATAGTTTACCGTATAGACACTACTACCTGAACTACTATCCGCAGAATAGGTCGGACCAAATTGCAGAGTTACAGTACAGGAACTATCGGCATTAAGTGTGGCTCCGCAGCTGCTTGCACTTTCACTTAGATACGCGGGATTATCACTTAGTGCACGACTAATATTGGCTGGAACATTACCACTATTTGAGATCGTTAAAACCTGTGTAGTTGATTCATTATTGTTACCGGTAATAGTTACGCTAGCTGAGCTTGGATCAATCGAAATAATTGCTCCATAACTGGTTGAACTATAACTTAACGGCATTACCCGGCTATAGCTCTGGCTACCACTTGAACCGGCATAGCTGGCAATAAAACCCAGGTTAATCTGTTGATTTAAATCAGTTGCGCTATCGGCAACTGTTACTACATAGCTACATGACGCATTAATCGCCAGACTGGAAGTACACGTATTACTACTTACCGAGGCAGTTGCACTGCCACCAACCACTACCGGGGTAGGAATACTGATTTCTTCCAGAGTATAGCCACCAACATTGGTAACTGTTACTGCGGTGCTACCACCAACCGTTGCTGGGAACGTCAAGGGGTTATTGGCTGCCGACATTGATACTAATGGTGCACCAACTCCGTTATACCAGGTAACATTGCCAACAACACTGCCGGCACTACCGCCACTATATGGAATGGTAATATTGGCGCTGCCACCACCCTCGCTAACGCTAAAAGTTATACTACAGCTATCACCCGTAGCTAATGTACTATTACTGCAACCAGATAGATTGCTAATACCGCTGCCAGCACTTACACTACCGATTTGTGCCGGTTGATTACCAGAATTTAAAACTAGCATACTCCCACTGGTGCTGGTTGCGGTATTTATTAGCGGAACCAGACCTGTCGTCAAGATCGCTCCAGATGATGTCGGCTCAACCATTAAATTAACTGAATTGCTAAATTCCTCACCAGTCAAAAGAGCTTTGCTCGATTTAGTTCGTATGGGGATTTTTACTGAACTTGCCGATTGCGGCACAGATTTGACTGTTAACACGGCGCTTAGCGATGACACCGACACGGGAGCGCTAACTTCAACAGCCGCCACCTGATTAACTGCTAAATTTTGCTGTTCCAGCACTGGCATAAATTTTAATACTGACTTATTCGCAGAAACACTACCAATAGTATAATTTTGAGTACGACTATTCGCATATAAATAAAGCGTGGCATAACCACTTGAATGACCATAGCCATAAATTACCGCACCGGAGCTGAATTTAACACCATCATTTGTCTGTGATTGCGATGTAACTTGCGCATAATTAATTACTTGCGTGAATGTATATGATTTGCCATCTAATTCATAACTTGCTTGCAAAGTCATGCCCCCTTGTTGCGCAGTTCCTTCGGCTAATTGCGGAGTAATAATTTTAACCGCACATCCCTGGCTCGCGCCGATAGTGGTACATTGCTCACCATCAAAACTATCAGGCAAATTAGAAGATGTCATTTTTTCACCTACCGTACCGGCAGATAATTTATATTTGATACCACTAATCGACGCAGCAGTATGATTATGGACATAGACAACAGTCGCAGTTGGTAAATTATTAAATACTGGAATTACCCCAGCACTATCGATGGTTACCATGCTAGATGGGGAATCATTCAAATTATTTGAACTACCGGTACCGCTGCAACCGCTATTTAGTACCGTCAGAATAAACATCATGCCTACCAGCAAAAAACACTTACTTTTGCAGGATAACATCTTACTTAATCTAACTATTTTCATTAAATTCTAAACCTCTTGACAATTTTAATATAAACCCTAATACAATAATACCCAATTAGTTCCAACACTATTAATACAACTACTAATCACCCGATTGCTTCGAGAAATTTAAACTCATTAAAATTTGATCCAATAAAACCAACGAACTAAAAATTTCCTGCCGAACCGTCTGTAGCCAATCTTTTGCATAATGTTCACCAACAGCAAGGATTAAACACTTGGCATCTGGTTAAAATGGCAGCATAAACTTACTACTGCCATTTTAATTTTTAGTATTTTTAAGGTATTACACAAAATCTCAAGTAGCTCTTATTGTTGCGCACATATAAGAGAACGCCGAACGCCACAAGCCTGAGCCGAGTTAACCCATTGGCTAAATACATAGTATGAACTAGCATTACCGTAACCCGCATACCAATTTGAAGCATCACCATTAGTCCCAAACCAAGAAGTCGGAGCTGCGCTCACTGCCATACCATCTGTAGAAGTCCAGTCATTACAATTTTGCAAAGAATAACCAGGAACTGAACTATTAATATCAAATGGACTCCAAGCGTCAATATCAGTTTTAGCGGCGTTAACCCGCCCAACAGAGATACCTGTAAAGAGTGGATCAGAATTTATAACAGTTCCATCCGCATAGCTTGGCCACTGCGTTGGTTGCGGTAAGACATATTGACCATTGCTAGTTGCTACTGAACCTCCAGCCAAATTTTCATAAACTGTATTTGCATGAATTACCCAGTTACTCATATGTGAGTCACCACACTCGCCACTAGCATCACATGGATAGCGCGTCGATGAAAGTACTATCGCTTTAAAAGTACCGGCAATATGATTTGTCCTTGCTTCAGCTTGGCAAATGCTATCTGCTCCGAGTATTCCAGATTCAGAAGAGGTTGCACATCCAGCTCCGCTGCATTCCTGGCTTAGATTGCCATCATGCGTTCCATTGGTCACAAAAATATGACATGGATTACATGGTGCCACCAATCCTAAATTAACCGTTGCATAAATTTGATTCATTGCCACAATTTGGCTTAAATTATCGGTTGAAAACAATACCGTTAAAGTTAAATCCGAATCATTATTCAATAAACTTTGATTAACCATATACGTAACCGATAATGACGGATCATTTTTACCCATTATACAAGTTTGGGTTATCAATCCATTGGCGCTACTATAAGAGCATCCAGTTGGATCGCCCAATGTTGGTATTGTGACAAAATAATCCTCCATTTTTGAAGTAACCGTCACATATAAAGAATCATCCGCATTCGCCAGTAAATGACTAATTGTGACACTTTCATATGGCGTGCCAAGTTCATTTACTGTTACCGAATTGGCAAGCGTGGCTTGATTGGACTGAGCATATATCGTCACTCCTCCGGTTGGCAAATTGGGTTGGGCACTAAACTGAACATTTGAGTTAGTCGCATCCTGATAAACTAAAGTTGGCACGGTTAAATTTTCGGTGTAAGTAGTTCCAACATTTCTTAGTGCCAAAATATTACTCTCAAAAACACTGTCGTAAACAATTTTACAGGTATCGGTTGGAGCTAAAATTGTAGTACCAGGAATACACGTAGTGCCATTACCACCAACCTGCCACGTATATGGCGAATTACCATCCTGAATACCGGTGATTTTCATTGAATTTGTACCAGTATTGGTATAGGTCAAAGTAATCGACTTAGTTATCACTTGGTCGCGACCCAAAGCGGTAAAATTATACTGAGTCTCTGAAGTTTCACCATTACCACTGGTAGAGCCCAAAGCACTTTGCTCTGTCAAAGAAATTCCTTGCGCATAACTTTGCACCGTCCAATCAATTGTGCTGCTGACACTACCTGATGGTGTTTGACCGGCTGCAGTATAGTTTACCGTATAAACACTACTACCTGAACTACTATCCGCAGAATAGGTCGGACCAAATTGCAGGGTTACACTACAGGAACTCTCGGCATTAAGTGTGGCTCCGCAATTACTTGCGCTTTCACTGAGATACGCGGGATTATCACTTAGTGCACGACTAATATTGGCTGGAACATTACCACTATTTGAGATCGTTAAAACCTGTGTAGTTGATTCGTTATTGTTACCGGTAATAGTTACGCTAGCTGAGCTTGGATCAATCGAAATAATTGCTCCATAACTAGTTGAACTATAACTTAACGGCATTACCCGGCTATAGCTCTGGCTACCGCTTGAACCGGCATAGCTGGCAATAAAACCCAAGTTAATCTGTTGATTTAAATCAGTAGCGCTATCAGCAACTGTTACTACATAGCTACATGACGCATTGATCGCCAGACTTGACGTGCAGGTATTATTATTTATCGTAGCAGTTGCACTACCACCAACCACTACCGGGGTAGGAATACTGATTTCTTCCAGAGTATAGCCACCAACATTGGTAACTGTTACTGTGGTGCTACTACCAACCGTTGCTGGAAATGTTAATGGATTATCTGCTGCCGACATTGTTACTAATGGCGCGCCAACTCCGTTATACCACGTAACATTGCCAACAACACTGCCGGCACTACCGCCACTATATGGAACTGTAATATTGGCGCTGCCACCACCCTCACTAACGCTAAAAGTTATGCTACAGCTATCACCAGCAGCTAATGTACTATTACTGCAACCCGATAGATTGCCAATACCGCTACCAGCACTTACACTACCGATTTGTGCCGGTTGATTACCGGAATTTAAAACTAGCATGCTACCACTGGTGCTGGTTGCGGTATTTATCAGCGGAACTAGACCCGTCGTCAAGATCGCTCCAGATGATGTCGGCTCAACAGACAAGTCGACACTGCTAGTAAATTCATTAGTGATCTGCAATGCGTTATTGGTTGATTTTACAGTTTTTACTGCCGTCATGCTCTTATTTTGAGCAACTGAAGATTTAACAGTTATGGTTGCACTTAATGACGATGATAGTATCGGCGAACTAACTTCTACCGCCTGAACAAAATTCGATTGAATTTGATGCCCACTAATATTTCCATTAACGATGGTTACCGCCGGTTTATTAATTGTCATACTTGAAACATCATAAACCTGATTGTGACCACTGCCGTAAAGATAAATTGTTGCATACCCTACCGAATTACCAAAACCGGAAATATTTGTCCCAGCCTGAAAAATAGCGCCTGCCGCCAACTGGTCATTCTGGACTCGGGAATAGTTCACTATCTGACTAAAAGTATTATCTTTATTATTGTATTTATAACTGGCACTGATTTGCATTGAGCCCTGCGTATTACTACCGCTTAATACTGGAGTGGTAATAGACAAAGGACAGGATTGACCAGCGGCAATAGTTGAACACTGCTCACCAATTACCCCTGTCAAATTTTTATTGCTCTGGAGTAATTTTGTTAATTTTGCGCTAAGAACTGAAGATGTTTTGGAGCTATTTAATTTCGCCGTGTAAGTAATTCCACTAATGGTTTTGGTTCCATTATTATGCACATATACTACAGTCGTGGTTGAACTGTTACCAAAGACCGGAATCGTTCCGGCATTATCAATAGTAATTACACTACTATTTGTAACTGGTACATTACCACCACCATTACTACTACTGCCAGAATTACTACAACCTAAAACCACCAAAACACCTGTTATACCAAGCACTATAGAGATTGTCCGAATAACTTTACTGTGAATTTGTTTGCGCATCCTAAGCCTGCCTAAAAATTAATACAATAGTTGACTAAAATCAATATCTTTATTATAACATGCAAATTTTTACTTAGCTTATCCAAAACGGATAATTTACGCACGCAACTTATATTGCATCACGATACCGACTAATAACAGAGAAAAATCAATCCGTCACCAACTATCAACATAACTGTGCAAAATAGCACAATCGCTCTGCGAATATGGGCATATTATTTTTAATGTTATTTCCTTATAATACCGCTTGCGTAACAAAGTGGTTGCTCGCAACGAACCAAATCTCTCCGGCAGCCACGTTACGCTCGACATAATTTTAAATCAGAAGGAAACTATCATGAAAAAACTATCTTTAATCTTATTATCATTGGCTGCAGCGTCTGCTTTTGCCGACTGCGTTACCCCGCAAACTCCCCAAGAATCGCTAAAATGTATGGCTGACAGTTTTAATGCTCGTAAAACCACCATTATCAGCAATGCCAACGAAATTTATCAATATAACTACAATATTGGTTATTCTTCGCTAACTAATAAGGTTAGTTCACTGAATCGGGTTATTTCAGCACCGTATTATGCCGCTCAATATGCAACAACCGTGGTTCCGGATATCAATACCATTATTACGACTTTGAAAAATCGCCAATTCTCAAATTTACCGGCGAACTATGCCCAATATCAGCAACATCGTCGCGCTTTATTTACTGGTAAATCGGCAAATTTTGCCACTTATATTACTAAAGAATTGGAACAGTTAATCGGTAGCGTTGAAAAAATTTCCGGCAATACCGCCAAAGCCCACGCCTATGCGCAAATCAACTACATCGGTTATTTGGCACCGGCAATTGTCTACAATGTTTACGATTTTGCGACTAATGATGCCTACAAATACATCAATAGTACCGTAAACACCATGACTCAGGCACAGTGTGAAGCCAGCGTCAGTGGTTTCCAGGGACAATTTAATCAGCTGATGGTGAATAATGGTGTGGTAAAAATGGTTGCCGATCAGTTCAAAGCCGATTCATTGGTGCGGGATTTGACGCCGGTAATCGCAGGTGACAAATATTCTTCTTATATCACCGGTGGTATGGATATTATTTATGCCTTTGGTGAAGGTAAGGCTGTCCGCGGCTCAAATACCATCAGTTATAATGTGTGTGATTATGGGGCATTCCAGCAATCAGTTGCTGCCGGAACCAATCCAACTTTGGCAGCTTTAAATAGTGCCGTTCAACAAGTTGCCACTAAAACCGGTTATCCGGTACAAAATGTTTATTGGCTGATGGCTGGATTTGTTTCCGAAGGCGTTTATCAAGCATTGCAAAATGTTAGCCTGAATGCCGGAAGTAACCAACTATTTCAATAATTAATATACTCAATCAAATTCGAACACACGCGTGTGGAAATACTAGTAGGCATTTTGCTGCGAAGCTTACACACGTAAGTGAGCAGCAAAATAACGACCTAGGATAATGAATTTGTTTGAGGTATAACGATTAATTAACGGGGAATAAGCATGGTTACATTACCCTTCGATGTGCCATGCTTCCTGACTAGCTTACCCCAAACACTTTAATAGCGTTTCGCGAATAAATTTCATGAATAATTTTTTTTGTGGTGTTTGCAGGCGCGACGAACTAACCAAATATACCGCGTGTTCAGTACAAATCCGATACTCCGGCAAAACTTCAATTAAATTCAACCCTGAAAACAGATTAATTACTTGATTGTGGCTATTGATTAATGCGGCAATTCCGCTACCACTATGGGCAAATAACCCTGCACTGATAATGCTGTCGCAGGTAACCGCAATATTTTCAAGCATAATTTCGTGGACAGTACCCGATTGATGTTCAAGCATTAGCTTCTGATAAGCTTTACGATTTTGATCCATAATCCCGATGAATTTATGTTGAACCAATTCTTCCAAGCTTATGGGGATGCCATACTTTTCGACATATTCCGGCGAGGTATATAATTTAGCAAATACCGGGATTAACAACTGACGGGTAAAATATGACTTGGGTGGAAAGCTGTAGGAAACCCCCAGATCAAAATTGTAGCCAATTTCATTATCCGAATAATAATTGGTCTTAATACTCAGGTTAATTTCTGGATGGCTCTCAATAATTTTCGTAAAATCACTATTGATCAGCATGCTTTGCAAAGTTAGCGGAACCACCAGCGTAAAACTGCTTTGACTGCCGTGCAAATCCTCAAGCAGCATGTTTGCTTCTTTCAAGGTGTGGGCAAAGCGTTGATAAACACTCTCACCGCTATCGGTAAGCGTCATCCGATTGCCGCGCAAAATAAACAGCTTGCAGTTCAGGTCAGTTTCCAATGCTTTCATTCGCCGGCTAATGGTGCCATGATGCACAGAATGCAACTGCGAGGCTTTTAGGAAGCTTCCAGCTTCAACAACTTTAATAAATAACGCAATATCATCCAGCATCGCAGTTATCCTTAATTAAATTATGGGTAATTATAACAGAGAATTAACGAACACATCCTAAAAAACTTATCTATATTATGAATTTTTTATTGGTAAATATTTGCCAGTCACAACGATTTTCCAGTTAAAATTACCCATGCAATTGTTTTATAGTATTTAATTAGTTAACTAGCAATCTGAGTAACCACGCGCATTAATTAATAATCATAAGGAATAACATTGTTACATACCATAGAATTACGCCATTTAGATAATATCCAGCTCGCCAATCTCTGCGGAGTCATGGATGAAAACTTAACCCAAATCGCTAATCATTATGATGTTACCATCAATCGCCGCGATGCCAACTTTGCAATTCGGGGCTCCAAAGCCAAAATTGCCAGCCATTTTCTCGAAAATTTCGCCATCAAAGCCTTAAACCATGAAATATCGCTGGAAGAAATTCAGCTTGGTCTAATCGAACAAGCTGCCCTTGCAGCTGATAATTTTGCCCACTCGGATGCCACCACCCTACAATCGCGCAAAGGTGAAATCAAGGGACGCACCAAAAACCAAAGCAGCTATATTCAAGCCATTTTAAATAATGATGTCACCTTTGGAATTGGTCCTGCCGGTACTGGAAAAACTTATCTGGCGGTAGCCTGTGCCGTTGATCATTTTGAACGCGAAATGGTCAAACGGATTATCTTGGTTCGTCCGGCAGTTGAAGCCGGTGAAAAACTCGGTTTCTTGCCCGGTGATTTGTCGCAAAAAGTTGACCCGTATCTCCGACCGCTTTATGATGCACTCTATGATTTGATGGGGTTTGAAAAAGTCGGCAGATTATTTGAGAAAAACCTGATTGAAATTGCACCGCTTGCTTTTATGCGTGGTAGAACCCTGAATAATTCATTTATTATTCTTGATGAGGCGCAAAACACCACTCCGGAGCAAATGAAAATGTTTTTAACCCGGATCGGATTTGGTTCTAAAGCGGTTATTACCGGCGATTTAACCCAGATTGATCTGGACAAACGCCAAAAAAGCGGTCTACTCGAAGTCGAACGAATTTTGGGCTCAATCCGCGGGTTACACTTTCATAAATTTAGTAAAGAAGATGTGGTACGCCACCCGTTAGTGCAGAAAATTGTTGAAGCCTACGAATCAGCTGAATAACCTTCTTCATAAAGAATTAAAATGTTTAATACTCAAACTTTTCTTCGCCAGACTCTCTATGCCCCGTTGGATATTCCCGCGCCGCAATCGGTTGAGCTCACAATGGGTACAATTGAATATGCTATTTACGGTAGCGGCAAACCGCTGTTGATTATCCATGGCGGGCTTGGCGGTTATGATCAAGCGATCTTAATGTTTCGCCAATTACTCCCTGATGGTTACCAGCTAATTTGCCCCTCCCGCCCCGGCTACCTAGGAACTCCATTAGCAACTGGTCACAGCATTGATGAACAAGTTGATGCGCTAGTGGCATTACTTGACCATCTGAAAATTGAACAGGTAACTGCAATCGGTTTTTCTGCTGGCGGTCTGATTCTTTATCCGCTGGCAATTCGCTATCCTGAGCGCATAAAAGCACTCGTAGGATTGGATGCAATTAGCGGTGAATATTGGGGTGCCGAACAACGCGAACGTCTCCGCCACAATTATCTATTTGGTGACATGGGTTTATGGATGGCAAAAGAAAGCATGATTTATTATCCGCAAATGGTAATCAAAAAATTGATGAATAGCGAGGGCTACCTTGATCCACAGATGGTTGATGCCGGAATAAATCAAATTATGTCTGACCAACGACAGCTAGGTTTCATTGCACGAATGGTTAATGCCATCACCAATTATAAACCGCGCGAGGCGGGCATGCTTAATGATCTGGAGCTGGGTGAAAATTGTCGCGGTTTTGCACTCGACAAAATTTCCTGTCCAGCATTAATCATTCATGGCACACATGATGCTGAAGTAAAATTTTATCATGGCGTTTTTGCCTATCAGCAATTAAGTTCACCAGACAAACAATATTTTTGGCTAAAATACGGCACCCATATGGGGATCTATTTTTCACCACAAGCGGAATTGGGACAACAACAATTGCTCACTTTCCTAGACCAATTCGCATAATATTTGGCTGGTATCAGCGCAAGTCCAGAAAAAAGCAGCAGATTATTATATCTGCTGCTTTTTCATTACTAGTTCACTGACAGGCTGATTCTTTGGTCCATGGCTGTCCACTACCCTCGCCGCCGTTATTTAACGCCGGATTATTGCCCTGTGTCCACCAATTGGCTTTGTAAACAACGCCATCATAAACAACGATGTTTCCAAAAGTATAAACTCCGTTAGTAATCCAAGGCTGATAGCTACTACACTCTACACCACTTGGTGATGGAGAAGGACTAGGTACAACACTTGGGCTCGGACTAGGAACCGGTGACGGACTTGGCGCTACGGTCGGAACCGGACTCGGGCTCGGTTGCACTTTAGCTGCAAAAGTCATCGCGATAGTTTGGTTCTTGCTGATTGTACTGCTATTGCTCAAGCTTGAACTTTGATAGCT
>CAZATM010000078.1:0-29239 GCA_964488065.1 uncultured Neisseria sp. | reverse complement strand
TTATTAAATAGCATTTAGCCATGCCATTACCGCCGTAGCTCCGGCATCCGGATAGCCCAGCGCACGTTCTCCGATATAACTGGCACGTCCCAATTTCGGAAACATTTGCGCAGTTGCCGCGGTTCCTGCTGCCGCTGCTTGCAACGCTAATTGCCATGCCTGTGTTGGTGCAACACTTACTAATAGTGATTGCTTGAATTTAGTTGCTGCCGGTTCCAAGGCATCAAGCATGGTGCGATCATTGAGCTTGGCACCACCCAATTCGGCAATCGCCGCGACCGCAATAACAAAAGCTTCCGCCAATTGTAATGACGTAATCGTGGTTTGCGAGTGTAAGTACCTGGCGGCGCGCAATAATCCGGTCGCGTAGAACGGACCGGAACTACCGGCAATCGCCGCACGTAAAGCATTGCCAATTGCCGCGCAAAGATATGCCTCATTGATCCACGCACTGTCATCCAATTGGCGTAGCGCTGCTGCACCGCGACTCATACTCAGGCCAAGATCGCCATCCCCGGCAGCACTATCCAATTCAGTCAATAAGGTTTCAGAACGTTCCAATGCCGCGGCAATCCGATAAGTGAGTTCTTTTAAATGTGGTTGTATAGTAACAATGCCAGTCGATTTATCTGATGGCGGAGGAGTTGGTATCTGATAACTACCACGCTCAGCCGGTAACTTACCAGCATTATTCCAGGCAGACACGGCAACTGGAAAATCAAGACACTCTAACCATTGTTGATTGACGCGTAACACGGTTAACGAGCATCCCGGCATATCCAGCGCCGTCATAAAATTGCCGGACCACGCTCGCTCCACCTTAATTCCACGCTGCCGCAAATAAGCCAGCGCCTGACGAGCCACAATCGCCAGCTCCATCGGCGGGGTGCCACCCAAGCCATTAACCAATAGCACGACTGACTCATTTGCCATCAAGTGCAAGTCGGCACAAATTTTTTCCAACAATACTACCACTAATTCATCGACCGGACAGCTGTTAATTCGTGCCATTCCTTTTTCGCCGTGAATCCCAAGCCCAAGTTCAACTTCATTTTCAGCTAACTCAAAGCTTGGCTTACCAACTGCCGGAATGGTACACGAACCCAACGCCACGCCCATGGTTGCCAAATTAGCAGCGACTTCGCGCGCTACCGTTGCGACCATGACCAAATCTGCACCCTGAGCAGCCAGCGCGCCGGCAATTTTATGAACCAATACCGTACCGGCAATTCCACGGCTCTGTTCTTTTGGAACGCTATCGCGAAGAGCAATATCATCACCGACAACAACCATTTCAACCGCGATCCCTTCACCGCGCGCCATCTCGGCCGCCAGACCAAAATTCAAGCGGTCGCCGGTATAATTTTTGACAATTAACAACACCCCTTTGGCACCGACACACGCACGAATCGCTGCTAATACGCTATCACTGCTGGGGGATGTAAAGACATCACCAGAAACCGCCGCATGCAGCATTCCATGCCCAACATAACCGGCATGTGCGGGCTCGTGACCGCCGCCGCCACCAGAAATTATCGCAACTTCGCCATGATTGGTGGTTAAACCAGCCTGCATCAAAATATTTTCAGTATCAAAAAGAACCACTTGTGGATTGAGATCCGCCATTCCTTCAAGCATTTCACGAACTACATGACGAGGATCATTAATCAGTTTACGCATACCTAACCTCAATAAATTATTTAACCAGCAACACCACAGCTTCGGCAACCACGGCTTCACCGCGACCGATAATTCCAACTTTTTCACTGGTTTTAGCTTTGATGCTGACATCCTCCATGGATAATTGCAGTACGCGGGCAATTTCCGCACGCATGGCATCGATATATGGTCTTAATTTGGGTGCCTCGATAATGATCGTTGTATCGAGGTTATTTATCCGATAACCGCGACTAATCACTTCCTCTTGAACCTGTGCCAGCAAAATCCGACTATCAATATCTTTAAAGCGCTTGTCATTATCCGGAAATAATTTGCCAATATCACCCAAAGCCAACGCACCGATTAACGCATCAATGATCGCATGCAATAAAACATCGGCATCCGAATGTCCGGCTAGACCTTGATGGTAGGGAATTTCAATTCCACCTAAAATTAATTTACGGTCATCCACCAAACGATGTAAGTCAAAGCCCTGCCCGATTCTAAACATTCGTAGCCCTTTCAATTTGTTCCTGCAAATAAATTGCCGCCAGTTTTAAGTCATGCGGAAAAGTAATTTTAAAATTATGGCTGCCACAGTCAACTACTTGCGGCAAATGTCCCAACTGTTCAACCGCGCTGGCTTCATCGGTAATTGTCGCTCCGGCAGCGTTCAATGCCTGCTGTAATAAGCCAGCCTTGAACATTTGCGGCGTTTGTGCCTGATAAATAAAATTGCGATCCAAGGTGGCGATTATTTGTTGACTGGTATTTACCTGCTTGATGGTATCGGTGGCTTTGCTTGCCAAAATTCCACCAATCGGATGCTCCTGCAGCGATTCAATCAATCGTAATAAATCCTCCGCACGCAGGCAGCAACGGGCGGCATCATGAACCAAAATCCAGTCATCGATAGCATACTGTAATTCACGTAAACCATTTAACACGCTATCCGCGCGGGTTTGACCACCAACTTTCGCTATTTGTAGTTTGGAGTATTTGCCAGCATAGCCATCAATCCAGCAATCATTCGGACTAGCTACTACCATGATCTTGCTAATATATGCGCAGTGCTCAAATACCTGTAAGGTCCAATCCAAAACGGTTTGTCCCAATAACGGATGGTATTGTTTAGGTAATTCGGAGGCAAAACGGCTGCCGTGTCCGCCACAGGGAATTACGACTAAATAATCACTCATTGACAAATTCCAGTGATTTATTGTGCCACAAACAATTACCCTTACTGACTTTATCCAATTGACGCAAATATTCCAAATGCGCCTGCTGCTCTTCATGGGTAACCGTCACCGCTGCCAAATTATAATTGGCGGTATCAACTCTTTTAAACTCGCCTTTTTGTTTAGCGTGCTTTTTCTCTTCCTCACCCAAAAGACTAATCTGCTCACGAGTCAGCCAAATATAAACGTCTGCCAGCAACCGGCAATCAATCAACGCGCCATGGTAATCACGATTGGAGCGATCAACATTGTAACGGTCACACAGCGCATCAAGGCTATTTTTAGCACCGGGAAATTTATTGCGAGCCATTGCCAGTGTATCAATTACACCGGAAGCGTATTCCAACGTTTTATTTAATCCCAGCTCAGTGAAATGATGATCAAGAAAATTCAAGTCAAATTTGGCATTATGGATAATCAGCTCGGCGCCCTGTATATATTCAATAATTTGCCCGGCGACATTTTTAAAAAGCGGCTGATCTTTAACTTGTTCATAGGTTATACCATGAACCCGGGTGGCTTCTTCGGGAATATCCCGTTCCGGATTGCAGTACAAATGAAGGGAATTGCCGGTTAATTTACGATCAATCATTTCCAAAGCGGCAAATTCAATGATCCGATGTCCTTCTTTGGGTTCAAAGCCGGTAGTTTCAGTATCAAGCAATAATTGTCTAGTCATTATATTACCTTAAATTTATATAACCACTGCCGGCAGCGCAAGCACATGAAGTAACGGCTGCGGCTTTTTAGTCCATGTAAGCCCAGTTGGACAATTTGATCGCTGCCACAATGTTTGCAATGCACTTTACCGTCATGATAAACATTAAGATTGTCACTTAGATAAGTGTCATAATCGGGCAAAGCGGAATAACGGATAAATTTACGCACCGCCATCACCGCATAAAGCACTACCGCCAACAGCGCAATCCAGACAAAATTAACACTAAAAAAGACTATTAATCCAAGAACAATTACCCAAAATAAGATAAACCCAAAACAGCCGAGCAGACTGGGAATCAAAATTAATCCCAAGCCACCGATAACCGCAAAAAATATAAAACCACCAATTATTTCTAAAATTTCAAACATTATTGTCTATTCCAATAGATTAATTCAAACAGCGAATATTTTAACACCCCATCGTCAATAACATAAAAAAACCACAAGAAATTCTTGTGGTTTTTTTATCAATAAATTTAAAAACTTGGGCATCGTCCTGAATTAGTACCATTTTCCAGCATGTTTTCAAAAGTACACAGTGCAATTATATTGCCCAATGCAAACATATCCCCGTGATCAAACGGCACCGGCGCACCCAAGGTCGAATTATAAGTCCAGAATTTAGCTTTTGCTAATGGATTGACCATAGTTGGAGTCGCCATTGCCACAAACTGGGTAGCATTATTTACCATCTGGAAATTAGTAATCGTTGTCGATTCAACTAAGTTTCCAGCGGCAGAACTTGCCGAACATGCTCCAGCACTCGGTTCTGAGGTTGGTGAACCAGGATAGCTAATACCTTTTTTCATACAAGAATAAGCCTGATCACTATTGGTAATCACCACGGCTGAGTCATAGACCATGTGAATGAGATTAATTGGTGAGCCGGTTTTCCAGTTATAACTTGAACCGCTAACTAAAACATCTTCAAATACCGGATTAGTCGCCACGCCCGGTTGAATAAAATTCAAGGCGCTATTGTTACTGCCATAATGATTGGCTGGCAATTCGACAGGTAAATCACCAAGAGGACTAAATACAGTTATTGACTTGGATTCATTAGTATCATAGCCGTTGATTTGGAATGCATTATAAGTAATCGAATTACCAATCACACCACCAGTAAAGCGGGTACCATAAATACCTGAAAATAGTTGGTATAAATTGGCAACCACCCCACTACCATCAACCATATGGATATCCGCCCAGAATTGATGATTCATTTCAGAATCATAAGCACCAGATAGATTATGGAGCTGATAATACGCTACCGCAGTTAACACATAGCTGGTTAAACCCGGTTTATAGCCAGCCGCAGCAGGGGCGCTAACCACGTTCCAATTATTCATGGCATCAATTGATTCAACTAATCCAGATTGATCAGGTTTCATCATATCAACTTTACCGCAATTTGTAACATTGGCTGGACAATTAAATAAGCCATCATAATTATTTGCAAAGGCAAAATTCATTTGATCGGCTAATGAATAGGCACCCTCCTGAGGTGAAGTCATTTTTAAATACACGCCATTATCGGTTAAATATTGCTGATAAGAATTCTGCGCCATTTGCGAGGCTTTCAATGCATAACCGCCACCTTCAGAATAACCGGTAATCAACAATGGTAATTTTTCGGTTGCCGGAGTTGCCGGTGACGCTTTAGCCAGTAAATCGCGCAAGGCTGGTAGCATATAGAAGGCCGCCTGAACATTGTTTTCCGGATAAGCAACGTAAGGATGAACACTGTTATAGTCAGCACCTTGTCCAACATAATCCGGTGCGATCACCGCAAAACCACGCGCGGCATAGGTTGCACCCAACGATGCCAATGTTCCAAATCCGGTATTATCGACTGCAGTAATTTGGCAATATTGTGGGATGTTCCCCGAGACATTGATACATGATGGGACTTGATTTTTTCCTAAAGTGGTTGGATGGAAATAGACAACGACACCGCGTGGTTTCATTCCTTGCGGAAGAATAATTAATCCTGAGACATTGTGAGTTATATCGCTGGGGTCAGTAGCGGCATTTACACCCGGCGTAGTATACTGTACCGCATAAGCTGAAACGCCAGCCGCTTTAAAATAACCATTGGCCAGATTAGCTTTTATTTGATAGTTATATTCACTGCCGGTATTAAGAATATTTGCTGATTCATAGCCCTGATCGGTAACAAATGCACCACTTTCAATTGAACCATAATATCCAGCCTGTAACATCACCGGATATAAAACCTGCATCGAAGAATAAGCCCCCAACTGTTGCGCTGATTCACTAAGGATTTGTCCATATTGAGTGGTTGCTGCCGGACCTGCGGCACCACCACCGTTACAAGCAACCAATGAAACACCTGTTAGTAACGACAGTAGCAACGCCGCAGAATTTTTAATTGTCATATGCAATTCCTATAATAAAATTGTTTCAGCGTACCCGCATACCAGCTTGTGCGCCGGCATGTGGCTCAAGAATATATAGCCCACCATGTTTATCTTCAAAGCTGGCCGCCAGCACCATCCCCTCACTAAGTCCAAACTTCATTTTCCGTGGCGCCAAATTAGCCACCATCACCGTATGCTTACCAACCAATGCGGCTGGGTCATAGGCTGACTTAATTCCGGCAAAGACATTACGAGTTTCGCTGCCGATATCAAGTGTCAATTGAATTAATTTATCGGCGCCCTCAACATGGTTAGCAGCAATAATTTTGGCGATCCGTAAATCAACTTTGGAAAAATCTTCAATTCCAATCGTTGCAGCAATTGGTTCATACTGTTGCTCGACAACAGTTTCAACCGTAGTTGGTTCATTAATCATTGATGGTTCCTTACGATTTAATTCAATAATTTTGTCAATTAATTGAGGCTCAACACGGCTAATCAAATGTGCATAATTGTTTATGCTGTGCCCTAATAAATAACTATCCAAATCCGCCCAGTTTAGTGGCGTGACATTCAGGAATTTTTCGATTTCAGCAACCAATGCCGGAATTACCGGTTTAAGATAAATCGCCAAAATCCGGAAGGCATTAATCATGGTGGTAGTTACCTGATGGAGTTCAGCTTCACCATCGATATCTTTTGCCAATAACCATGGTTTAACGTTATCCACGTATTGGTTTACTTCATCAACTCCTTGCATGATTAATTTAATTGCCTTGGCAAATTCCCGCTCGGAATATAAATCCTCAAGATCATTTTTTAGTGTTAGCAGATGAAATAAAATACTATCATCAGTTAAACTGTCTGCTAATTTACTGGCAAAACGTTTTGTCAGAAATCCCGCCGACCGCGAAGCAATATTGACAAATTTGCCGACTAGATCAGAATTAATCCGTGCAACAAAATCATCAAATGAGAAATCAATATCATCAAAGCGCGCAGTCAATTTACTGGCGATATAATAGCGGAAAAATTCCGGATTCAATCCACTATCTAAAAAGCTTCGGGCAGTTATAAAAGTTCCCCGCGATTTAGACATTTTTTGTCCATTGACGGTTAAAAAACCATGCACACACAGACCATCCGGAGTACGATAACCGGCATTATGCAATACCGCCGGCCAGAATAGCGCGTGAAAATACAGAATATCTTTCCCGATAAAGTGGAAAATCCGGGTATCGGGACTATTCCATAATTGTTGAAAATCCAGATTGTTTTCCTGACAGTAATGCATAAAACTACTGAGATAACCAACCGGAGCATCCAACCATACGTAGAAATATTTGCCCGGCGCATCGGGAATTTCAAAGCCGAAATAGGGTTTATCGCGCGAAATATCCCAATCCTGCAAATCACCCTCTAACCATTCCTGCATTTTATTGCGTGCTTCGGCTTGCAAGCGACCATCGGCAGCTAACCACTGTTGTAAAAATTCACCACATTCACTTAATTTAAAGAAAAAATGTTCAGATTCGCGTAATACTGGTGTCGTTCCCGAAACTACCGAATAGGGATTGATTAAGTCAGTCGGTGCATAAGTAGTACCGCATTTCTCGCAATTATCACCATATTGATCTTCCGCGCCGCACTTAGGACAAGTACCCTTAACAAAGCGATCCGGTAAAAACATTTCCTTTTCTTGATCAAAGAGCTGGCTGATGGTTTTACGAGCAATTTTATCGTTGGCTTTTAATTTATGATAAATATCATAGGCGCAATGTTTATTTTCCGGTGAATTAGTCGAATAAAAATGATCATAACCAATACCAAAACCGCTAAAATCACAGGTATGTGACTGATACATTTGTGAAATAAGTTCTTCCGGCGTAATTCCAAGTTGCTCGGCTTTGAGCATGATTGGCGTTCCGTGAGTGTCATCGGCACAGATAAAATAACAATTTTCCCCTTGCATTTTATGAAAACGCACCCATATATCCGCTTGAATATGTTCAACCATGTGCCCCAAATGAATATGCCCATTGGCGTACGGTAAAGCACAGGTAACAATCCGTGTTTTTGACATTTATACTCTCTTTAATGTTAAATTTTTATTACAATCTATTCCTGCGGGCGCATATTTTTCCATGCCCGGCGACAGCTAAAATCGCACAATCAGACCCTAGTTAACTTTGATTAAAGGCTAATCATGAATTCTTCTGACAACAAACCTCATATTATAGCACACAGCATAAAAAGCGGGGTGGCACGGATAAAAAACATCAAAAATATTATCGCTGTTACCTCCGGCAAAGGTGGTGTAGGTAAATCGACGACCGCAATTAATCTGGCAATTAGTCTTGCACAGCAAGGATTAAGCGTTGGCTTGCTGGACGCCGATATCTATGGTCCATCGCTACCAATCCTAATCGGTGAAACCGGATTTAAACCCGGTGTCAGCGAAAATAATCGCTTTATCCCGCTAGAAAAATACGGTATTAAAGCACTATCATTTGGGTTCTTGGTTGATGCCAAACAAGCAACCATCTGGCGCGGCGCGATTGTCAATAAGGCACTCGATCAATTATTAAACGACAGCGAATGGGGCGAACTGGATTGCCTGATAATCGATATGCCACCGGGAACCGGCGACATTCATCTGACATTTGCCCAAACCGTCCCCTTAACCGCAACGGTAGTAGTAACAACCCCACAAGATATTGCCCTACTGGATGTCGGTAAAAGCATTGCGATGTTTGATAAACTAAATATCCCGTGTTTGGGGGTAGTTGAAAATATGGCGACCCATATTTGTGAAAATTGTGGACATGAATCGGCAATTTTTGGCACGCTTAGCAGCCAACGGTTAGCGACTGAATACAATCTTGAAGTATTGGGCAAATTACCCCTTAATTCAGCTATTTGTCATGCCAGTGATGCCGGTATTCCGGTATCGACTTTAGAAAATAATCCATTAGCGGCAAACTATCAGCAAATTAGTACTAAATTACTAGCTAATCTGGCACAATTACCGAAGGATTATAATAGTGGTTTGGCACAAATAAAATTAACTAAAACTCCCGTATAACCTTTGATTGATAGATTATGGCAAAATTATTTTTAATTCCAACTTCCTTAAATACACAAATTGATAGCTGTGCTATTCTTCCGGCACAACAACAGTTATTAAAAGATTTAAACTATTTTATCGTTGAGACCGCCAAAATTGGGCGGCAACATATTAAACAATTACAACTAACTACTCCGCTCCAGCAACTGAATATTTTAGAGCTAAATAAACATAAGCAAGATTACTCGGCATTGATAGCGCCATTGCAGCAAGGTAATGATGTTGGTCTAATCAGTGATTGCGGCTGCCCGGCAGTTGCCGATCCAGGTGGGCGGGTCGTCGCGATTGCCCACGAATTAGGTCATGAAGTAATTCCCTTAGTTGGACCTAGCTCAATTTTGCTGACCTTAATGGCCAGCGGCTTGAATGGACAAAATTTTAGCTTTATCGGCTATCTTCCAGCAGAACCGACTACCCGCAAGAGTCAATTAAAAAATCTTGAGCAAAATATCTTACGCAATAAAAGCACTTATATTTTTATTGAAACCCCATTTCGCAACCAGCACTTATTTAATGCGCTCACCACTAGCCTCAATCAGGAAATAAAACTCTGTCTGGGAATAGATTTGATGAGTGATAACCAGCGGATTATTACTAAAACCATTCAGAAATGGAAGAAAAAACCCATTGATCTGGATAAAAAAGAAGTTATTTTTTTAGTTGGAATCTAAATTACCCGCATTTTTGTTAAGGTAACTTGGCACAATCATCACTAGTAGTGGTAAAATCGCGGACTAGGATATTTTTATTTAAAGGAATTGTTAATGAAACAAACTAAAATTGTTGCAACGATGGGACCAGCTTCATCATCTCCAGATATGATGGAAAAACTAATTTTGGCTGGTGTCAATGTATTCAGATTGAATTTTTCACATGGTACTCATGAGTTTCATGCCGCAAATATCGAAGCGATTCGTACCGTAGCCAACAGATTATCTCGTCCGGTAGCAATCATGGGTGATTTACAAGGTCCTAAAATCCGGGTCAGTAAATTTGAAAATAATCAGGTTGATTTAGCCAATGGCGCAACTATCGTCCTAGATACCGCCTACAATGACTTAGGTACTGCCGATATCGTTGGGGTGGATTATAAAGAACTTGCCCAGGATGTAACTTCTGGCGACATTTTATTGCTGGATGATGGTAAGATTACTTTTACGGTTGCTAAAGTTGAAGGCAGCAAAATCACTTGTAAAGTAACTCAGGGTGGGGTTTTAAAAAGTAACAAAGGGATCAATAAATTAGGTGGAGGTCTTACTGCTCCAGCCCTGACTTCCAAAGATTTAGAAGATATTAAATTTATTGCCACTCAAGATCTTGATTATGTAGCGGTATCTTTTCCTAAAGAAGCCGCTGATATGCAGTATGCTCGCCAAAAATTGGTTGAAGCCGGAGCCAATATTCCGGTAATTGCCAAAATGGAACGGACTGAAGCAGTATTCCAAAATATGGAAGCGATTGTTAAAGCCAGTGACGGTGTAATGGTTGCCCGTGGAGATTTGGCGGTTGAAGTCGGTGAAGCTCTAGTTCCTGGAATGCAGAAAAAATTGGTGCGCATGTGCCGTAAATTCCATAAAATTTCAATCGTAGCAACTCAAATGCTCGAATCAATGATTGAAAATCCAGTTGCTACCCGTGCAGAAGTTTCGGATATTGCCAATGCAGTTTTGGATGGAACCGATGCCGTAATGTTATCTGCCGAAACAGCTAGCGGTAAATTCCCGCTCCAGGCCGTTGAAACCATGACTCGGGTCTGCGAAGAAGCCGAAAAAATGATGGATACCAATTTGGAAGCGCATTTTGTCCATGAAAAATTCGCCAATACCCAGCAAACAATTGCGATGTCAGCATTATTCAGTGCTTATCATATGGAAGCTAAAGCGATTGTTGCGTTAACCACTTCTGGCTCTACTGCACGCTGGATGTCACGAGTAATTAGCGGCGTACCGATTTATGCAATTACTGAGTCACAGCAAGCATTACAAGCAATGGCAATTTACCGCGGTGTATATCCGTATATGATGCAGCATCACGCGACTAATTCAAATGAGCATGCCAAAGAGGCTTGTGATTTCCTGAAAAACCTGCATATTCTGGATGAAGATGATATTGTTATTGCTACGATGGGTGAACGAGTATCCAAAGTTGGTAGCACGAATTCATTAAAAGTTATCAAAATCTAAACTTCGCTTGAAAATAAAAAATCCGGAATAGACTATTCCGGATTTTTTATTATTGGCAACTATTTTTTAGGCATACCAATAAACAAAGCTAAAGAAAAATATTACATAAATAAAAATCGTAATAAACATCATTAAATCAAATAATTTTGAAACCTGATAGCCATCTTCATCAATAAAACGCAGAGTTCTGACTGTAGTTAAAAAGCAGGTTAAGATCGTAATCCCGGAAAAAAAAGTAATTAAATCAATTAGGGTTATAGCATTTACCACCTTAATCGTTGAATTAATCTGAAAAACATTTGCCGCCAGCGCAAAGACTGAACCGCCAATAACTCCAACACGGCCATTTTTAGGACTATTGGTTTTGGAGTTAATCAATAAACTAAACATGGCAATGGCAACCGATAAAATTATGTATTGAATGCTCTTCAAATAGGAAAATATGTTTTTATGATTAAAGACCATAAACGAACGATTATTGGCATAATAAACCGTGCTTTCAATCTTACTGCCCGGCGGAGTGTAACTATAACTTTCTAGGGTATTAACAAAACCCATCTGCTCTAGCTCATAATCATTTTGCGCACCTTCAGTGTAATCATCAAATTCGCTAACTTCAAAATAATAACTTTCAATTGCCGGCGGTGGCGTAAGCCGAATTGAAATCAGTTCACGATCAAGGGGATATAGCTGCAGCATATATTTAGGTTCGATTGATGCCTCAACTAAAAATAAGTCCGAAGTAACGTTCCCACTTTCAACAATAGTATTAATCAATCTTTTTTGTGCCAATATTCCGTTACCGACATCAAAATCCATACCATTAGGAAAATCTTGTTTATGATAATTAAAAGCAACTTTATAATCACCAAGTAAAGCTTTTTCTTTCATATTAATGTCAGCAAATTTCCACGCAAATACTTGAGTATCAATAGCCGTCTTGCCAGTTAATTTCTGTTTATCTGCTTTACTTAGCGTATGTGACTCAATCCGTACCTGGATATAATCATCCTGCAATTTTTTAATGTGATGTAATTTATGGGCAAAGAGTGCAATTATAATGATAAACATTAAATTAGCCAACGCTACATACGAAAAAATAGTCGTTTTTTGCGGGGGATTTGCCGCATGATAATATTCACTAAAATTAGCCAACAGTGCATTTTTTCTAAAATAAGTTTTCATTTCAACCTCTCGTAATCTATTTTTTGGCAGTTACCAATAAGACATCTATATTAACCAAACTGTGTTGCATATTTTTAGCACTAATCAACGCCGGAATAAATTTTTCCATCGGCAACCCTGAAAAGCTATTTAAAACTTGATAGTCATAATTATTTAAATCTACCAATTGCTCATGGTTAATTACTAAATAATATGGATATGAAGCTGGTGGCATAGTTACATCGCTGACTCTTAAATTAGAATGAAATGTCAGACTATTAATCAATGCCGTTACGTTCTGGCTGTAAAGCGGATAATTTGGGGCATTATTCAAAGCCTTAGCAACTGAGTAACCATTATCATACGGTGCATAAACTTCCATATTGATGTCTTCCAGCGCAAATAAAACCACCATAATTGATAGAGCCGGCATTAATAATATTTGTTGTAGGCGTGATTTGCGCGGATAAAGCAAAAAACTAATTCCAAAAATCAATGGAAATACCACAATAAAAGCCAGCAACTGAATCTTCAAAATGACAAAAATCAGTACCACCAAAACCAATAACAACGTATAACTAAGCGTCCGTTGAATCAGTGCCAGCCGTTGTTCCAAAATCCCCTGTGCCGTTAGTACATAACGGGCACATAAGATTGCTGCAAATGGCATAATGATATTGGTGTAGTGATCCAACTGAAATTTGGTCGCGCTAAACATAATGAAGCTCAACCAAAACGAAGCGTTGATAAAGATTAATTTCTCGCGCTCGTCACCAGCTAGTGTCCGGAATTTTTTAACCTGCGAATAACTGGCCAAGATAAAGATCACACTCCAGGGTAAAAACGCCCATAAAAAGGTATGGACAAAAAACAGTGGATTGCCATGATTATTGGAAATTGGACCGCTATTGAAAAACCGCCCAAACTGGCTACCCCAAAAGTACCATTTAATACCTGAAACATGATTGCTGCCAAAAATCACTTTTTCGGGATGGGTATCAAATTGCAGATAGAGACAAACCAACTCTGGAAGTAAAAATATCGCACTCACCACATATGCGACCAACCATTTAAGTCGTAGAAATTCGCAAAATCGTCGTTGATAACACCACAGAATAAAAAATCCGCCCCAAATGGTTACTACCACAAACAGACCTTTGGTCATTAGCGCTAAACCGGTAAAGAGTCCACCAAGTAGCAAATAGCTTAATTTTGGTGTCCGATTATAGTGCCACCAAAAATAAACTGCCGGCATTATCTCGCCCAATAAAAAGGCTTCAGCGCGAATATCCAAAGCGGAGAGCATCAAGTGTAGGCTAGTGGCATAAATCAATGCCGCTACCAGCCCAGTTTCGCGATTGTATAAATCACAAGCCAAGCGGTAGGTAAAATACGCTCCCAGACAATGAAAGACAAAGCCCGGTAAGACATAGGCAAAGCTGTTAATACCAAATATTTTGAAGCTTAAGGCGGTCATCCAAAACGGAAAATGTGGTTTATCGAGCCAATCCTTGCCGCCATAGATTAGGTTTACCCAATCATGAGACTGGACGATATTCTTACTGATAACTGCATAAAAATAAGCGTCGTTACTATTTAAAATTGGCGAGAACATTCCACTGGCATTAACCAGCACGGCCAAAATAATTAACCACAACCACTTAGAATGAATTTTTGTTACCATTACTTATCACTTAGTTGATGAACGAAATTATTGGCCATGAATTAGCCTGAGCGATTTGCTGTAATTGTTCATCCGGATCAACGGCAATCGCTTCATCAACCTGTTCCAACAACGGTAAATCATTGTGCGAATCGGAATAAAATATATAGTGCTGTGGGTTATTATTACTAATTGTCAACCAATTTTCCAAATGCACCAGTTTACCGCGCCCCATACATGGTTCAAGTACGATTTCACCGGTATATTTACCATGTTCATCTAGTATCCCTTGTCCACCGATCAGAAAATCCACGGCAAAAAATTCGGCGATTGGCTGGGCAATCTCTTCTAATGTTGCAGTAATGATGATTATATAATCACCCTGCTGACGATGGTAATTAACCTGGGCTATTGCTTTAGCTGGAATAATTGGTTTGATTGATGTTGCAAAAAAATCATTTAATAACCAACTACGCTTATCTTCCGGCAACTCATTTAAAACTTTCATTTCAAAACGATAAGCCTCGGCTGCATCGAGGATTCCGGCTTGATAATCGATTAAAAATTGCTTGCGCCGCGTGGCCATTTCGCTACTTAATAACTGATTATTAACCAAATATTCCGCCCAGAGGGTTCCGGTATCACAGGGAACCAAAGTATGATCCATATCAAATAAAACCAAACGCATAATAACAACCCCACCTATTAATTACTTTTCTATGATACAATTGATAATTATAGCATACCCCTATGTAAGTACTATAGAATAAGTATAGTTACGCTGGCGGGGAATTTATAGTGTCTGGTTACGAATTTTTGCGTAGTGCCTGCTGAATTGGCAGCAGTAACTACTGTTTTAGAGTCATTTATATTACAAACGAATATGAAATTACAAAACTTAATTGAAACTCATTGGTATTCGCGGCTAAATCCAGTGTTGGCATTTCTGCTATATCCCGCCAGTCTGATTTATGCCGCTATTGTCAAAATTCGCCGCTGGTTTTTTAAAATCGGTTTTAAACCAATATATTCAGTTCCAGTGCCGCTAGTAATTGTCGGTAATATTGGGGTTGGTGGTGCCGGTAAAACCCCGCTGACTAAATATTTATTGCAAACATTGCAAGATAACGGAATCAAGGTCGGAGTCATTCTCCGCGGTTACAAAAGCACCATCGCAACGCCACATCTGGTGGTCGCCACTGATGAAAGTGATGCCGTTGGCGATGAGGCGCTAATTTATGCGCAGGCCGGATTTAAGGTGGCTATTGCGGCCAAACGAATTGAAGCTGCCAAACTATTACTGCAAACTTTTCCGGAAATTCAATTAATCATTGCCGATGATGGAATGCAGCATTACTATCTGGCACGGGATTTTGAAATTTGTGTCGTTGATGGAACCCGTTATTTTGGCAATCAAAGCTTATTACCCAATGGACCACTGCGCGAGCCGCTTAGCCGACTAAATTCAGTTAATGCTGTCGTTATTAATAGCGAAATTTCAGCTGCGAAGCGCCCAAAGATTTTCAGCCGTCTATCCGTACCGGTTTACACTCAATCACTTGAGTTTATTGATTTATATAACCCACAATCCCAGCAAAGCTGTGCCATCAGGGATTTTCCGGCACGCAAAATCATGGCATTAGCGGCAATCGGAAATCCGCAACGCTTCTTTGATTATCTTCAAGAACACGGTATCAAAATCAACGCAACACGGGTATTTCCCGATCATTATCATTACAAGGCTAGTGATATTGATTGTGAATATGCGATAATAACTACCGAAAAAGATTATACCAAATTAGCAAAATTTAAAAAAGACAATATCTGGATTGCCCGCGTTCAGGCAAAACTAGATAGTAATCAGCTAGTTACTCAAATAATAAATTTATTAGAGCCTCACTACTAAGTCGAACTTGGCAATGAAACTCTTGGCACAAGGAAATACAAATGGATGCTAAACTACTTGAAATTCTGGTTTGTCCGCTCTGCAAAGCCAAACTAGATTACCAGAAAACTCAGCAGGAATTAATCTGCCATAAATGTCAACTGGCATATCGGATTGAAGATGGAATCCCGGTAATGTTAATTGATGAAGCACGGAAATTAGAAAATGAATGATTTTAGCGTAATTATTCCGGCACGGATGAGTTCAACCCGTCTTCCACGCAAAATGTTATTGGATGTAGTCGGATTACCGTTAATTATCCGTGTTGCCAAACAGGCGCAACTAAGCCAAGCCAAACAAGTAATTATTGCCACCGATCATGAAGAGATCTTCGCTACTTGCAAAAGCCATGGAATCAACGTGGTCATGACTAGCCCGGATCACCAATCCGGAACCGATCGAATTGCCGAAGTTGCCGCCCAGCTTGGACTTAGTGATAGCGAAATTATTGTCAATGTGCAGGGTGATGAGCCATTGATTGATCCGGAATTGATTAATCAGTTGGCCAAGTTTATTGCTAAAAAACAAACCGCAATTGCGACGATTGCTCATCCAATTCATAGTCCGGATGAAATTTTCAATCCGAATGTAGTGAAAACGGTTCTAAATAAAGACAATCTGGCATTATATTTCTCGCGGGCACCAATCCCCTACTATCGCGATGGTTATACCAATGCCAAAGATTTTGCCTATCCGCAACAACTAAATATTTTACGCCACATTGGAATCTATGCCTATCAGGTAAGCTTTCTAAATATCTATCACCAATTGCCAAGTTGCCCGCTGGAACAAGTCGAAGCACTGGAACAGTTACGAGCACTATATAATGGTTATAAAATTGCGGTAATGACTACTACCCACGCACCGGCTGCCGGCGTTGATACGCTGGAAGATTTGGTACGCGTTAGGCAAATTATCCTGGCTCAGGATCATGACTAAGCAACGGTACTCAAATTTGCGGGTGATTATGGCGCTGTTAATCATTAGCTTAGGAATAATGCCACTAGCTACTGCTACACCGGAGGAAGCGCCAACTTGTCGAGAAGGTCAACCGCTAACCTCAAACAATTATGATGCACTATTGTGGTATCGGAATTCGGCAGAACGCAAAGCGCTTTACCGCCAAATATTTAATGATGCCTTAGACCAGATTGAATACACCGTTGCTGAGGATAAGTTAAAGTCTAAAACTTGGGGAGTAATATTTGGATTGGACGGAACTTTATTGGATATCTCCGGTAATTACCTAAATAATACCAATCGCTGTATTAGTGATGATCCGGAAACTAAAAATCAATTTATTATTGAAAGCGCCGTTAGTGCTACTCCGGGAGCAAAAGAAATTACCTGCGGGATTCAAAAGCTTGGCGGTTATGTAGTAATTGTCAGCGATGTCGTTGGTTCTGGTGAAAATGGTACACCCCTGCAACAACAGACCAAAGCCAATTTATCGCGGCTAAAAATTTGTTATGATAATGTATTATTTGCTAATAATCAATATGATACAGACAAGAATATTCGCTTTACGGCAGTAAATGCTGGTGATTATGAAAATGTTATTTCCAGCCGCAAATTACCACCAATTAAAGTGATTGCCTATTTGGGCAGCAATATTGAAGATATTCCCAATTTTAAACAAGCTACTGCCAAAAACTTATCCGCTGATAGTCCGGAACTGGAAGATTTTGGTGACCGTTATTTCTTACTACCCAACCCATTATTTGGGGTCTGGCAAAATAATCGTTTAAAATAAGACATGACGCAACAGCAATCAACTACTTCATCACCAACTACCAAAAATAAGCTGTGGAAAAAAATTGTTTATTCGATAGCAATTGGAGTCACCGGAATTACCGTAATTTCTTTAGGCAGCGGAATCTATCTGGTTAATACTATTGATAAACGCCTACCGTTGATTCAGCGTCTGATTTCAAAACATACCGGCTATGCTATTACCGTTGATAAAATTGATAGTGGCTTTACCAATCATGGTCAGCCGTACGTTACGATTGATGGTTTAAAAATATTGGCGCCTGAACAAATCAAACCGTTTATCCAAATTGATAATCTACAACTAATCCTTTCATATAGTAGTCTCTGGCACCTGATGCCCATTTTTAGCTCGCTGCAAATCTCGGGTAGCAGCCTGTTTCTTGATTATGATAAAAACGATAATCTTATTTTAAATGGTCGGATAATTACCAATCTAATTAAGCCATCTACACCGACTAACTTTGATTTTGAACGATGGCTGTGGCAGCAAAAAAACATCATCATCAATGATATTAATTTAAGTTTGCTTGATAGCAAACATCATATGCTCCCGCTAGCGGTCAATGATATCTTCATTAATATCCACAATGCAGCTCAGCATATGGCATATGCGCGAATCGATTTGGGGAATGGAAAAATTGAAGCGGGGCTAAATTTCACTGGTAATTCAATAACAACCCCTACAACTATCCGCAATGGAGAATTACAGCTAAATTCAATTGGTAATAATGGCTATTTGCTAAATTTGAATGCACAAGTCAATAATGGTTCATTGCAGTTTATTCATGCCAACTTAAACAGCAACAACCAACAAATTGTTCAGATAATTGATAACTATCAAGATATCCGTGACTTTAATGGCGCATTACAAATTGACAAAAAAAATGATGACCCCAACGCATATACGGTATTTGCCCATGATTTAACCTTAAATACCACTTATGGTTATTTATTTAATCATGCAGAAATTAGTGGCGAAATCAATAATACTGCCGAAGGAAAAAGTTATCTAAACATTAATAATCTCCAGTTAGATGGCGCCAATAGTTTATTAAAGTTAACTCAGTTCAGCGACAAAATGACCTTTAGCGGTTTGTTAAACACCATTAATATTTTTTGGCACGGTACGCTATCTAGCCCGCAAAACCCACAATTAACCACTAGCTTCAAAAATCTAGCTTTAAGTTCACAAGAAGCAAATATCCCGAGTTTTAATCATTTGAACGGTCAACTCTTTGCCGGCGAGTCTAGCGGGGTGTTAAATTTACAGCTGGATAATGGCAAAATAAATTACCCGAGCGCCTTTTACTTACCACTGACAGTTAACCATTTCAATAGTCATATGAGTTGGCAGATTGAATCAAACAATCAAGTCAAATTATTCTGGGACAATGTGTCATTACAAATGCCACAGTTGGAATTTATTACCAATGGCAATTATGATATTAATAATTCGCAAATTAATGCTAGTGGACAAATTAAATATTTAAATCTGGCAGACGTATATCAGATACTTCCGCGCAGCATTCCAAATTCTGGCGTTAAGTACCTACATGACAGCCTAAAATCCGGCTACTTTAGAAATATTAACCTAGCAATTAATGGCGATCCCCGTGCCTTTCCATTTGAAAATGGCGGTGGAAATTTTACTGCCAGCGGAATACTAGAAAATACAGACTATCAATTTATGCCCGATTGGAAAGGATTAACTGCCGCATCCGGTAAACTAAATGTTCATAATCAATTCACTCAATTAACCCTAACTAGCGGCAAGCTGGGTGATATTGCGGTTGAACAGGCAAAGATTACTTTGCCGGATAGTAATGCACAATATTATACGATTAATCTCGAGGGGCAAGCTAGCGGTCAAAGTTCAGATTTCTTAACCTATCTGGAAAGTTCACCATTTGGTACTCAGATATTAAAGGCTCAGGATTTGATCAGCATCACTGGTCGCGCGCGCGTCAAAATAAAAGCTGCAATTCCACTGAATAATCCTGCAGCGTTAAAATTAAATGGTAATTTTGAACCTGAAAGCAATCAAATTGCAGTAACCGCACTGCCAACTCTAACCATTGACAATCTTTCCGGACAATTGGGATTTGATACCAAAGGCGTAGCTCACAGTACGCTTAATGCCACTGTTTTTAATTCACCAATAGCCCTAACCATCCCAGCAGAAAATAATTTTGCACTAACCAGCCCAAACTTCAATTTTTCGGCGTTAATCAATTTTATTTATCCACCATTGGAATCAGTAATTTATGGCACCGCACCGGTGATGGTTAATTATAACCTGTTGCAACAAAAATTAACCGTAAATAGCACGCTTGAAAGTGTAACAATCGACACCCCGGCACCATTGCGAAAAGTTGGAAATTATCCATCCTTATTGCAAATTTCCACTAATCTTGGCGAGAGTAATCCGGAAATTTATGCCAATTATGAAAATAATCTCTTTGCGCGAATGAACATTACCAGCGCTAGCGAATCGCGACAAATTCAAATTGCCATCGGCGAAGATAATTATAGTTTAAAGCATCCGTTAAGTTCAGCTCCAGTAACTATCAAAGCCAGCGTAGATGATTTTCGTCTCTTGGAATGGGGACAATTCATCAATAAGCTCTTGGGACAGCAAAATAAACCTGCAACCAGTGAATCGCAAGCCAGAGCAAATGATGTAACCGCACTGGTTCAGGCTGAAAGTACCTTGGTCAATGAAAGCAACTCTTTTGATCAGTTTTTACCAATCCAGGTTGAGTTAAATGCTAATGCCTTTTGGTTAAATAACTATAATCTTGACGGCGGGACTGCTGATGTTATTGTTGATGCACATAAAATACATGCCCAAATTAACACTCCCGATTTACAAGGAATGGCCGATTATTATCAAGAAAGCAACAATCTATTTTTAAATCTGGATAAATTAATTTATTCCAGTGCCAATTTCCTAGTTCCAGCTCAAGCTGCTGTTGAGAGTCAAGACATTTCGGTTTCAGCATTAATTGAATCTAACCTAGCAGCCTTTGCAAGATCTAAAGCACAATCTGACGCACCTACTGAATCTAATACAATGTCAAGCGCACTTGTTGAATCAGCAAATGTAGTTGAATCACAACCAGCAATCGAATCAACACCAAGTAATTTGCCATTACCCAATTTCCCGACGACGACCGTTAATATTAATGACCTCTACTTTCAAGGACATTATCTAGGCAGTTTGAGTGGAAAGATTTATCCTGCCGACAGTTCATTATATTTTGAAAACTTCATTTTAAAAAACAAAGCCGCAACCACCCGCATCAATGGATTGGATTATTGCGCGAACTGTAATGACGGCAGCACTTATACAATTGTTAATGTCCATTCAGATGTTAATGATCTTGGTTCACTGGTTAACAAAATCGAATTGGGTGACATGTTTCATAACGGTAACGGCACCATTGATTTAAGTTTTAAATGGGTCGGAAATTTATGGGATTTCAAAGTCGAAAGCACACTTGGAGCTATTGATATCAATATGGCAAATGGCGATTTAACCCATGTTAATCCAGGACTAGTGGGCGCGTTGATTGGGGTAATTAACCTGAGTGCAATCAGCAACTTAACCAATCTCAATCATTTTAACTTTAATAATCTTTTTGGTCAGGGATTTGCCTACAAAGACTTGCATACTACCGCCCAATTAAAAGATAATATATTAACCATACAAGAGCTGCAATTAAATGGTGAAGTGGCAACCGTCAATAGCTTTGGTGATTATTACATTGCCAGCAACAGCGTTGATAGCTATGTAAGCGTAGAACCGCGTTTAGGTGGAACAGTTGCGACAACCGCCGGAATTGTGACCTTAAATCCATTTATCGGGATTTTCGTATATCTGGGTGAAAAATTAATTGGCGATCCGATTAACAAAGCCTTAGCAATTAGTTATCACATAACCGGTAACGTTGAAAGCCCAACTTTTACCCAAACTAAAATTAGTTCTCAATTGATGCAAAATTTCAAATCAAGCATGAATTTTATTCCGTTGCCAAGCTTACCTGCAACCAACAATAATGAAGGTAATAATTAGGCAACCCCCTAGTAGAGAATAACCGATTTAGCGAATAGCATAAGAAGCATGGGTACCCATTAGTACATAATTATCACGTTACGCTGAACAGGTTAAAAAATAGCCTACCAGAGGTTTCGTTTCAACTGGTAGGCTATTTTTTTATAACTACAATTTATTATTTGTTGCGCCGAAAAATCAATACTAGCAGCACCAATAAATTGGAACACAGTAATGCGGCAATAATTACCGCGTACAAATTAATATGAATTTCAACATTTTGATAGTTAATCAAGCTATTTCCACCACCAACAAACAGGTAAACCAACCCCAGCACGAAACTGCAGCCAAAAAGCAATAAGGATTTAGTCATTGCTTACATCCTTTCTTGGTTTAAACCGTGCTAAACGCTCATCCAATTTATGCTCCCAATCACTAACGCCCAATTTGTAGTACAACATTTTACCCACCAAACGGATACCGATTGAAAACAGGGTTCCAAAACTTGGGATAAATAGCACTTTAAAGATTAAGAAGCTAATTATTGCAATGCCCCAATCAAAGCTATTTAAAACCGTCGGATAATAATACAGGCTACTACCGGTAAGCTTAACATATAGCCACACCGAACAAGTAAACCCAAAATATATTATGATGAAATAACTTATTTCGACAAAACTTCGACGGTAACCGCGATACAAGTCATAGAAATACATCAAGATTCCTAACCATTTCAATCGCCGCGGAGTCACTAATTTTTGATAAATTCCAACTGAATATTCACGTTTTAGCCAGTCTTGCTTTACCGTTAATTTAATTAGGCGCAGAATTCGAACTGCCAAGCTATCACGCAAGAAGTTATCACGTTTGTGTAAAGTCAGGATACTGCGAATAAATGTTTCACTCGGTAATAAAATCACCAGCCACGCAAGAATTATCACTAACCATGTCCGGTCAATATAATGATATAGCGTCGCATAATAGACCGGTTTTTCCGGTTGTGCTAATGCTAAATACTCAAAACCCAGCACCAAAAGCCCGAGCCGAAAGATATTTTGTCCAAGCCAGCGAAAACGATTGGAGATATTGGCAATATACAGCCATAAAAAATAGCCCATCTTAAACTATCCTGTATAACACAAAAAGGAGCTTAATAGCCCCTTTTTAAATTCGAATAAATCCAAGATTAGATAATCCAAATGATTGCTAAAACAACCAACAACAATACCCAAAATTTCCAATTTAATACGCGTTGACCTTCTTTGGCTTCTTTAGTAAAAAAGCTCTTCATTTTACCACAGCATTTTTTCTTTGGCTGTGCTGTTTCAACGGTTTCAGTAGTTTCTGGTTGTAAATTTAAATCACTCATCGTGAACTCCCTCAATTAAATAATAAACAACAACAATGCCAGACCAGCAATCAACCATGGCCAATTGCGAACATATTTAAGAATCTTAGATTGTTGACCCTGTGCGCTTTGCAACAACCATTTAATTAACTGATCCATAGACACCCCAAATTAAATACCCGAAATTATAGCATAAACAAAATTACCAATGATGGTGATATTGATAAATTTGACCGAATAGTAAACAATCCGCCCAAGCTGATAGCTTAACTCGATAAATTATTTGAGCACTTGGCTAATAAATACGGTAAAATCTTTGAAATTTAATAACCGAAACTCACCATGAAACACAACTACCATATCCACAATAAATGGCTAAAAAAAATACTCATTGGTATTTTAGTCCTGATAACTGTTTTAATCGTTAGCGCATTGGCACTCATAACATTAGTAAACCCCAACCAATACAAACCATTAATCATTAACCAAATCAGAGCTACAACTGGTGCCAATATGACAATTGGCAATCTCCGCTGGAAATTTTTCCCGCAACTGGGAATAAAAGCCGATGATATATCGGTGCAAACTAATTCAGGACTGAGCCAAATCCCATTGTTACACGTAAACAGCGGCGCATTATTTCTGCAAATTTTGCCGCTATTTCACGGACAGGCAATTATTGAAAAAGTCGCAGTCAATGGAATTCAAATAAATTTAGTCACCAAACAAGGACAAAATAATTGGAACTTTAATCCAACCACCAATAATAACAGCAATTTTTTATTGACACTTAGCAAAATAAACTTGCAAAACGTTAACATCAATTACTTAAATGCCAGTACCAATCAACAAATTGCGATTAATAATCTAAATATTGAAGCCAGCACCTATAACGATGGCAAAATCCTTTACTTCAGTAACAACAATCTAATCAATATTCACAAGGTTAATTTTAAAATCAACTCCATTCTTGATGGTAATCTAGATCTGTCTTACGACGGCAATACCTACACCGGAGCAATTGACACCAAAAAATTCTCATTACCCGAATTACTCGCTAGCTGTAACTTAAATGGCTCCAGCGTCGCTGCCGCACCATGGAAAAATCTGAGGATTGTAAGTGCCAACTTTAGCGGCAACAGCAACTCATTACAGCTAACTAATTCACAGCTTGAACTTGGTTCATCCACCATTACGACTACGGCACAAATTTCATCGTTCTCACCGCTAGTAGTCGCCAATGACACCTATATTGACCACCTTGAGGCTTCCGAATTTGTACCATTAAAAGGTTATCATTTAAAATTAAGTGATTTACATTCACGCGGCAGTATTTCCGGTACATCGGCATCCGCATTAACAGCCAATCAAGATTTACAAATCAGCAATCTAACCCTTTATGGCTATGATCTAAATCACTTATCCGCGCAAATTGGTACCATTCTCAGTAATCCTTTAAAAATAATCACCATCCCGGTAACGGTAAATCAAATCCAAGCTTCGGTGAAGGCTGCGGCAGGTTCGGATAGAAAAAATTTAAATCTGGTTAGCAATCTTGGTTCACTTAGTGGCCACTTAAACTATAGAGCCCCACAGTTGCGATTCTCTCCACTATATCTGAATGGTCCAGCACTACGAGCATCCGGTAATGCAATTGTCAATACCAAAAATCAGCTGGTAAATGCCGCTATCAATGCCCAATTTGTAGCTGCTCCCAATAGCCTTACCGGAAAGATTGTTTATCCGGTAACCATAGCCGCTAACAAAGCTACAATAAATTGGACTAGTGTTAGCAGCCAACTAACCAAAAACATCGGTAACTCATTAATCAATGGCGGCAAAGATGTCGGTAATGCCACCGTTAACACGACTAAAAAAATTGGTTCAACAATTAAAAGCTGGTTTTAATAACGTGTTGGTGCTCACGAACAAGACCAACTTAACACGACTAAACATTCAGGTCTTTAGTATGGTAAAATTCGTCGTTAATCGCTTAAAGGATAGATTTTGATGCAAAATAATATTGTAATTATCGGAACTCAATGGGGTGATGAAGGTAAAGGTAAAATTGTTGACTGGCTAACCGAAAGCGCCGCCGCGGTGGTTCGTTTTCAGGGTGGGCACAACGCTGGTCATACCTTGGTAATCAATGGCAAAAAAACCGTGTTACGCCTGTTACCATCGGGAATGATGCATCCCGAAGTGCAATGTTTTATCGGCAATGGTGTAGTCGTTGCTCCGGATGCCCTGATTAAAGAAATTAATGAACTCGAAGCCATCGGTGTCAATGTTCGCAATCGCCTGAAAATTTCCGAAGCCTGTCCGCTAATTATGCCCTACCATATTGCAATCGATCAAGCCCGTGAAGCAAAAAAAGGTTTGAATAAAATTGGAACCACCGGACGCGGAATTGGTCCATGTTACGAAGATAAAGTGGCGCGCAGGGCGATCCGGATTCAGGATCTATTTAACCCAGAAATTTTCCACGCTAAACTTGCTGAAAATCTAGAATATTATAATTTCCAATTGCAACATTATTACAAAACCGAGACTCTCGATTTTGATAGCATTTATACTCAAATACTAAGTTATGCCGAAGAGATAAAACCGATGGTATCGGATGTTTCGCGGAAGTTATTTACCCTCAATAAAGAAGGCAAAAAAGTTATCTTTGAAGGCGCACAGGGAACTTTGTTAGATGTCGATTTTGGTACCTATCCATTCGTAACTTCATCCAACTGTGTAGCCGGCGGTGCGGCAACCGGAGCTGGAATCAGTCCACGGATGATTAATTACGTTCTCGGAATTGCCAAGGCTTATACCACTCGGGTTGGTTCGGGTCCATTCCCAACCGAGCTGACCGATGAAATTGGTCAAGGTTTGGCTAGTCGCGGCAATGAGTTTGGTTCTGTTACTGGGCGAGCACGGCGTTGTGGTTGGTTTGATGCGGCAGCCTTGAAACGCGCGGTACAAATTAACGGTGTTTCAGGTTTATGTATTACCAAGCTGGATGTAATGGATGGCATGGAAGAAATTAAAATCTGTGTCGGCTATATCCGTGATGGCAAAGAATATGACATCCTGCCGTTTGGTTCCGATTTAGTTGTAAATTGCGAACCGGTTTATGAAACCATGCCTGGTTGGAAAGAATCAACTGCCGGTTTGAAATCCTATGCCGAATTACCGGTTAATGCCCGTAACTATTTAAAACGTATCGAAGAAATTATTGAAACACCAATTGACATAATTTCAACCGGTCCAGATCGAGTAGAAACTATTTTAATTAATGATCAACTATTCAAATAATAAATAATAGCTAATCACAGCCACAGTGGTAATTATCCCTGTGGCTAATTTTATCAATTCAGCAATAACATTTCAGCAAATCAGTAAATAACAATCATTATGCAAAATCAATTATCAAATATCCAAGTAGTACTCTGTAATACCTCACATCCCGGTAATATCGGCTCTGCCGCCCGCGCTATGAAAACAATGGGGATAACTACCCTAACCTTAGTTGCGCCACTGGTACAACCCGATGATCATTCACTGGCACTGTCCTGCAATGCCAAAGATGTAATTAACAACTGCCGGATTGTTGCTACGCTGGAACAGGCAATTGCCGATAGTCATTTAGTAATCGCTATGACCGGACGCAAACGTGAATTTAATGAACGAATTGCCACGCCAAAAGAAATTACTCCTGAGATTTTAACCACTATTGCCAATCAGGAAAAAGTTAGTCTGGTATTTGGCAACGAACAAAACGGTCTAACGATTGAACAACTGGAAAAATGCAATCGGCTGGTGACTATTCCCGGCAACCCGGAGTACTTCTCGCTAAATTTAGCGCAGGCAGTACAAATTGTCTGCTATGAAATCTATAGTAATTACAATCCTAATTTGGAGCATCTCAAAACCGAATTACGGCGGGCTACCGCACAGGATATTGAGCATCTGTTAAAAAGACTCGACAGTTTGTTAAGTGGCAGTGGTTTTTATACCGCCCGTAATCAAACTTGGGTGCTGCGGCGGCTACAGAATATTTTACATAAAGCCCAGCTTAATCGCGAAGAAGCCGATTTACTCCATGGAATATTCAATAATCTTAGTGAAAAAATTCAAGGACAATAAGCATGGTCAATGAACGTAATCCAATCGGTGTATTTGATTCCGGAATTGGCGGATTATCGGTAGTTAAAAGCCTGATGCAACAGCTTCCCAATGAAAACATCATCTATTTTGGCGATATTGCGCGGATCCCGTATGGAACTAAATCGGTGGCGACAATTAATAAATTTACCGAGCAAACGGTCAGATTTCTACTAAAACAGGATGTTAAAGCCATAATTATTGCCTGCAACACGATTTCGGCGGTAGCCAAAGATACGGTTATTAAATTAGCCAATGGCATTCCAGTTATTGATGTAATTTCCGCCGGAGCTACTGCCGCAACAATCGATGGTCAGAATATCGGGATAATTGCCACACCGGCAACCATAAATAGCAATGCCTATCCGCAGGCAATTCATAAACTGGCACCGCAGGTGGTCGTTCATTCGCAGGCCTGTGCCTTATTTGTTGCCTTGGTCGAAGAAGGTTTTATCGATCATCCGGCGTTAGAATTAATTGCTCGTGACTATTTACAATCATTAATTGAAGATCGGGTTGATACTTTAGTCTTAGGCTGCACTCACTATCCATTAATCAAAAAAACTATCGGCAAAATAATGGGTGACAATGTTGCAATTATTGATCCGGCAATCACGGCCTGTCAAAAATTGGCCGAAATATTAACTCAAAAAAAACTACTAAACAATAGTGGGCGCCCCGGCAAATATAAATTTTATGTGACTGATGTTCCGGTTAAATTTCAATCCATTGGTGAACGTTTTTTAAATCATCCAATCGAATATCTGGATGTGGTTAATGTTGAATAAATTTAGTAAATAGCGCATTTAGCTCTTGTTTTTTAATGCGCAACCACGTATAATACTAGCCTTACCCTGGGGATGACATGGCTTCGACGGGGGTAACGAAGTGATTAGAGCGCATACCGTGATCACAGACCACGTAAAACACTGTAAAAAACTTAAATGCAAACACATTTAAAAACGTAGAAGTTGCGTCTAACGACGAAACTTTTGCTTTAGCGGCTTAGTTCTGCTAGCGTTACGCTTAACTTGTCTATTGGTATAAGTTGTAATGTCAAAGGAAATAGACTTTGAGACGGACTGACCGCTTGTCCGAATCGAAACTGATAGCGATTAGCTCAGATTAAGCCTGTTAGGCCGGCGTTTTATGAGCGAAACTCAAAAGACCTGACTAAGTATGTAGGACTCGTTGCAGAGGACTTTCGGACGGGGGTTCAATTCCCCCCATCTCCACCACACAGTTCATTGATCTATAACTCAATATTTAATAACAAACTTCACAGGTTCGATAGAAGTTTGACTTCCACACCTATATATCCTTAAATAGACCTCTTATTCTTACTTAAGAAAATAAATATAAAAACTCGGCAGCAAGCTACCGAGTTTTAAGAATAATTTTAGTATCTTACTTTGCAATGATGGAATATCATTGCAAAGAGCTATCCATCACGGGGGCAAGCCCCTGAGATTTTTGCTATACGGTTAAACCTCAACTAAAACCACCACAACCTGCACCTGCTCAGAAATTACCGATAAAAAGAATTATCCCTAAGTCTCGTAATGATGACTGGGAAAGATAACGGAATATTTCTTTATGAATTTTAGCGCGTGTGCCGAAATTATATAAAAGCAAGCCTCATTTTATGAGGCTTGCTTTTACAATTAAGAAAATTTTACTTAACTCGTGTCCATTTATTGCAATCACTACCGCACATCAAAAATGTAAATTCAATTTTATCATTATTTAGTAGTATTACAGGGATTGTACCGCCCATACCAGTAGCTACATTTAAGTGGCTACCCTCGAGTTTACCGACAACTTTTCCT
>CAZATM010000077.1:0-2193 GCA_964488065.1 uncultured Neisseria sp. | reverse complement strand
ACCAAAATATATTGGGCTAAGCCGCTGGCTTTACCTGAATATTGCAAATAGGCAATTACCGCTTGTAATGTTGCCGAAATTACCAACGTCCAGCATAATGTCAACATTACCGTGTCACGGGATTTATCATCGCCATCAATCATAGTAGTTACGCCGATTGCCACTAAACCAAGAATAAAAAACAGCAAGGCAACATAGTAATTATTGCCCGGAAAATAAGTTTTCACCACCAATGGTTGGATCAGCATAAATACCGCAAACAAGAATGAGGCAATCGCAATCGGCGAAAATTTTATCTCTTGGCGCGCCCACACGGCAACCAAAAACAATAGCACCCCGGCGATTAAGCTGGTGGATTCCGAATAGAATTTTGATACCGGAAAATAAGCATAAGGAATTGCAAACGGCACAATCGTAATCACCGCCAGCAACAACCCAAATATTATCATTGCGGGTTTATTCTTCAACACTGCACAAACTCCTAAAATTACACATCAAATAAAACAACTAACGTTACCCACCTGCGCGGGAATGACAATTCTAATTACATCACAAATCGATAAAACATCCTACCGCCTATTAAGGCAATTGCTGGAATATGAAGCAAGAGCTAGGCGCGGGGCGGACGCGCGCGTCCCGCCGTGTACAAGTAGTACACAAGGGGATCCGCAACAAAGCTATTGCGATATAGTCCAAGCAATTTAGCTGCGCCAGAATGAATACCACGGCATATCTTTAAACTGCCACGGCGACTTAACATACGGGCTTTTTGGAAAATTAAGATTTAACACCTGTTGGGTTTGCTGGCTTTGGGTTAACTCACCCAATTCGCGGTAAGCAACCACCTGCAACGCCAAGGCCTCTTCGACATACTCGGTATTGGGATAATTCTTGATTAGTGCTTGCGACCGCCCAATAGCTGCCAAATAAGCCTTGATCTGCATATAATACCGCGCACGGAATAATTCGCCACGCGCCAATGCATTAACCAGATAATTCATTTTTTGCTTGGCATCGGGTGCATACTTGGAGTTTGGAAACTTAGTTACCAATTCGCTGAAAGCATTATAAGCATCTTTCAAACCTTTGGGATCACGCTCACTCAAATCCTGCTTACTAAATTGTGCCATTAGTCCATTATCGTTGTAATAGTTAATATACCCTTTGAGATACAACGCATAATCCATATTGCTATTGGTTGGGTAGGTACGAATAAATAAATCAATCTCGGGAATCGCCAATTCGGGAGTATCGCTATTATAATAAGCATATGCTAAATCCAGCATCCCCTGTTGGGCATATTTACCATAAGGATAAGTTGCTTCCAATACTTCGTAAAGTTTGATTGCCTTACTCCAACTATGCTTACCAAGCTGATAGCTGGCTTCATTATAGAGTTTCTCGACCGACCAGCCCTTGGTTTCTTCGCGAATCGGATCGAGGTTATCGGAAGAACAGCCGACAATGATTAATGATACAATAAGGGCTGTTAAAAATTTTAAATATGAACGTGACAATATGAATTTACCCATTTCATCTGATTTAAAAATAACTATTTCAGATAATCTTGATGTCGAAAATGTGATTTTCACAATTCCGGCAGATTATTACGGTATGCGCCTGGACGCAGTATTAGCCGAGATTATAACAGATTTGTCCCGCAACAAATTGACAAATTGGCTCAAAGATGGATATATCCTGATTGATAAAAAAATCACCAAACCCAAAGAAAAAATCAAAGGCGGTGAAGAGGTTGTAATCACCATCCCCTTTGATGAAGAGGCCCAGGCTTATACTCCGGAAAATATTCCATTAAATATTATTTATGCTGATGAGGAAGTAATCGTCATCAATAAACCCGCCGGATTGACCGTACATCCTGGCGCCGGCAACTGGAATGGCACCCTGTTAAATGCCGTACTCTACCACTTTCCCGAGACCGCCCATATTCCACGGGCCGGAATCGTACACCGGCTGGATAAAGATACCAGCGGGCTAATGGTGGTAGCCCGGACACTTGGCGCACAATTGAGTTTGGTTGAGCAATTGCAATCACGAACGGTTAGTCGGATTTATCGTGCTTTTGTTGAAGGCAATACCTACAAAGAAGGCATCGTCAATAAAAATATCGGACGCGACCCACATAATCGTATAAAAATGACCTCCTTACAACATGGCGGCAAACCTGCCGTT
>CAZATM010000076.1:0-5150 GCA_964488065.1 uncultured Neisseria sp. | reverse complement strand
AAATGTATGAAACTAAACGTTTAATTTTGCGTGAATGGCAAGACTCAGATCTTGCACCATTTATAGCAATGGGACAAGATCCTTTAGTTATGAAGTACTTTCCAGGCTTATTGACTCCAGAAGAATCTTCAGGAATGATAGATAGGATCAAAGCCATATTTAAAGAAAAAGGATTTTGTTTTTATGCCTGTGAATTAAAAGCATCTGAAGAGTTTATTGGCTTTATTGGCTTAAGTACTATAGGGTTTAAAGCTGATTTTGCTTCGTGTATTCAAATTGGTTGGAGAATTGCATCACAACATTGGGGCAATGGTTATGCCACTGAGGGGGCATTGAAATGCTTGGGAATTGGATTTAATGAATTTAATTTAAACGAAATTGTAAGCTTCGCGGTTAAGACTAATTATAAATCTCATAATGTAATGGATAAAATTGGTATGCAAAGAGATATATCTGAAGACTTTTTACATCCTAATTTTGCACCAGAACATAGTTTGGCACCGCATGTTCTATATCGTATGCCCAAATCATTATGGCTAACATTAAAGTAATAAAAAGACTCCAATAAATTTAGCGCCAACGAGCGCCACCGCTATTTAATCAAGCCGAACCTAAATAATTACGGCTAAGGGAGTTATTTCCTTACTGCCAGAGGCATAACCTCAACCAAACCAACATTTTTTGTTTTGCGGTTTAATGGCGATACTCGAAAGCATAAACATGCGGTTGCAAGTTTCACGTAGTATCGTTATGAAGATTAATTAGGCGATAGAAGTATGACTGAGCGCAATTAGTTTCACGCTCAGCCCATAGCAGGGCTATGCTTTATCGGCATTAATAATGTTAGCCGCAAATTAAAACAAATGAAAATCATATACATAGTATAATTTTGCTTTAATTGCCTTTGTTTAAGATCCGCTCATGAAAAAATTATTGCTGATACTAAATTGTTTTATTGTAAGTTCATTTGCTGCTGGAAATAAACTAACCACTATTGAAAGTGGTATCTCGTTTTATACAGAATATTACCCAAATACAACCGCTAAATTTAAAGGTACTATTGTTTTTGAAAATGGCAGTGGAGCAACCACCGAGGAGTGGACGTATAACAAACAATTTTTTAATTGTGCCAAACAAGTTGGCTCTATTTTTTTGTATGACCGCAATGGGTTAGGTAATAGTCCTGCAGATTTAAATACTTCAATGCAAAATCCAATTACCGCAGAACTGGTTACTGGTAAACTGTTAAAATTGCTGCAGCAAAAGCATATTCCAAAGCCATACCTAATTGTTGGGCACTCTTATGGCGGCTTGTATGCAGATTATTTTGCTAGAAAATATCCTATTGATGTCAGTGGTGTTCTTCTGATTGATCCTTCGCCTGAAAGTTTTGAATATGTACCTAATTTCAACATAGAAAGCTGGAACACAATTCCTAATCATCAACTTTATAAAGAATACAGTTATGCTAATGCTCTTAAAAATCATTCATACAATATGGCTGAAGTGTATTATCAAGGTAAAGGTTTTGAACAATCAAAAATACAGCTTAGTAAGCTTCCGCGGTTACCAAATAATATTCCGATAGTAATTATTTCATCTACGATAATGGAGAGTGCTAATATTATAAAAGGTTCATGGTATAGAAAGCAGACAGCCTATTTGAATAACAACCCCAAAAGCAAAATCATAAAGTTAAACTCTGGACATTTTATTCAAATAGAACAACCGCAGGCTGTTTGTGATCAATTAAAGCAAATTGTAAATTAGCTCTGTATAAAATAACCCGTGATATTTACCATGGGTTATCCACAATCTGTTAGGAATTGGATTAACAATTTCTGTGGGTTAATTACTTAACCACCTGTATCAAATGATAAAATCCACAAACTTAAAAAATTGATAATCCTGAGATTGGTATTTCTCAGTTTTCCCCCTTCGATAAACGAACTCAATCCCATTAAATAACTGCCGGAACTTATCAGCAAAACCATCATCAGTGAAATAGATTACCTGCTTGATAATCCCGCGCTCTTTAATATCCATGTATTGTCCGATAACTTCCTGATAACGTTTTTTAGATTTTATGGTTCGTTCATATTCAATTGCAACTTTATCTCCCACCGGATTAATGCAGGTATAATCGGGAATTTTAGGAACTTTATCATTGCGTTTTTTAAGCAGTCGAGCTAAATGCCAGGCACTCTGAAACGAATGATAACCCTGAGATTCGAGCTTAAAGCGGATTTGCTGCAATTTCAGATCATGATAGATGGTTGCCGAATTAACCCGGTTAATTTCTCTAAGTTCTGGAATTTCCTGATTACTGTCAACCGCAAACATGATTCCGGTGTTGGTTGGCTGAAATACCGCTATTGGTCTGGCTAATCCGATATCAACCTCATGCTTGGTGAGATAGTTTCGCTCACATAGATTGCGGGTAATCCGCATTACCGTTTGTTTGGGTACTGATAGCAACATTGCCAAGTTCTCCAAGCTGGAGTAATTTTCTTCAAGCAAAAATCGCAACAAGGTATTTACCCGCTTATTGAAGATTGCCATTTTTTCAGCATGTGGTAATCTAGAACAGGTAATCAGATTTGCCGGAGCTGCCTTTTTGTTGTTGGTCGTTACCTGAATTGCTGTTATTTCCTGATTGTTCATGATTGGTTGTTCCTTGTAAATTTATATTGCCATTACTAGTGCTTGCGCTATTGTTTGCACTTGTCTTATTCATATGCTGCCATTTATTATCATCACTATTCGCTGGAGTAATTATTACCTTGCCATTAACCCCAGCTTTAAGTATAACCGGACTGGTCTTGCAATAGGCTGCAATGGTGCTGCGATAAGGTAATGATGCACAAAAGATCGCTTCAAACTGTTTGAGATTTAAAATCATATTTCTATCAAAGTAATTACGCTCAGATTGAATTAAACGCGTCTGATTATCCAATTGTTCGGAATTCAGGCTATTACGGGTAACTGATTTCTGTTCTTCCTCAATCTGGATTCTACCAGTCATATCGGATAAGAAATCCGCTGTATCAATATCATCCGCCCGATAAAACAGCTTATTCTGGCTATTACCGAATACCGCGCCTTTGAGAAATTCCGGATCTAAATCCGCCGGAGCACCACGCAATAATTTTAAATCCTGAATCGCGCTGACAATCTTCAAGTTCCAGCCCAAGCTGACGGTATAACTTTCCGCCACAAAACGTGAAATATGCGCCACCAATTCATCGGCAAAAACCGTGACATTCCGTTCAACTACATTACTGCCCACCGTTTCAATCAAATTGGCATGATTGCGGGCTAACTGAATAATCCGGCAAAAGATAAAACGCTGGATTTTCTTGATGGTTTCATCAAGTAAATCCCCGACGATATAAATACAACCACCACCATTAAATAACTCGGATAATGACTTACCACCAACCGCATTAATTGAAGCAACTTTGATTAACTTGTTTAAGTCCGATACTGAAGATTTGAACTTGTCAGCATAACGGTCAATTTCATAATCTTTGCAAATTTCAACTAAAGACTTATTTCCCACCCCAGCAGTTCTGTCGCCATTGGCGACAGAACTATTCTGCTCACAAACAAACTCTGCAAAGTTCTCTAAAAACTCCTGCTCATTCTTACGGTAAACATCCGATTCCGAACCCATCTCCCGTAATGAGAATGACTCAACTAAACAATTCTTTAAATCCCGTGGATTAAAATCAGCAATCAGATTGATTTGTCCGACTTCCTGAGTTAAATCAATAAAAGAATAGGGCACACCCAAACTATCACATTCTGCTTTAAAGATATGCGGTAAATATTTATCACCTTTAGGATCTAAAAATACTACCGTTTCACCCAACATTAACGATTGAATCCCTAAATATTGCATGGCTACTCCTTTACCACTTCTGGAAGCTCCAACTATCAGGAAATGCTTTTTATACCAATCATCCATATTCTTTAGGTAAATTGGTCTTATCTGTTCATCCAAACCAATAAATACCCCTTTCTTCAAATTGATGTACTTTAACGGATTATATTCACTAATAGCTGGTAATTCCTTAGCCATATAGCGAATATCAGTTTTAGAACCACGGCGAACACTATTTTTTACTGTAAACCGACTAAAGAATGAACTAAACCGTGATTTGAGCTTTCTGGCACCATAAGTAGCAAAGACAACTCCACCAATAAAACATAAGCCCCATTCAATCAAGTTTAACTCCATCGGATAGGATTCCGGTAATAACATTGTCGCGGGTATAATTGCCATACTAGCTAATGACATTATTCCTGCCCGTAAGGTGTAACCTTTTTCAGACTTAAGTTTAAATACTTGTGGAATGTTATAAGATAAGCCACCGGCAACTACCAAATAACCGATGTTATTTATCAGATACCCACTTACTGTTGACATTTCTATCAATTGACTAGTTCCTGCTAACATGATCATGTTCTCCCCGAATACGTTGAATAAAGTTCGCAATTGCAAATCCAATAATACAGCCAATGATATAATCACCAGCCAGTTTTACTGCAAAATAAATATGCTCGGAATACCAAAGCTGCTTTAATGATAAATTCAATAATGAATACATATAAAAAACCGCTAGCATTACCAGAAACACAATTAGAATATGCGGCAAGCGTTTAATCCTAAACGGCATTAACGAAATAACCCCAGCTACCACACCAATCGACAAACTGTGCTGAAACACAAATTCAACAGGCTTACACGTTAATAACCTAAATAACCCATCCATCAACTGTGGATCATAGCTTTTCATAACAATGACTCCTAACAAATAAAAATAAGCAAAAAACATAAATTAAAAAACAAACCCAAGACAAAAAAGCCCCCACTAAACCAAACCGCGAGCCAGATTCAAACCGAACCCAACAAGCGAAATCCAAGCGTCCAGCGCCGGATTTATGCGCGTAGCATGGCAGAATGAGCAGCCCCAGCTGCGAGAGCAAGGATACTTCCCCAGAAGTAGTCGCCGCGGTTCTGGTAAGCGAAATCCCCAGATTGAGCGCACGAGGAACAACCTTTGCCCACAGCAAAGTTGTGACGAACACGCAGCAACGAAACTTCCCCAGAAGTTGAGAGCGAAGACAATTGCCCACAATTGGCA
>CAZATM010000075.1:0-9815 GCA_964488065.1 uncultured Neisseria sp. | reverse complement strand
TTACTCAGTAAATCCTGTAAACTAATTTTATCCAAGTAACCGTACATTTCAGTCGTCAATCCCGCCCATAGATCATGCGTTAAACATTTACGATTATCACGGCAATTACGATTCCCACGACAGGTACGAGCATCCATATCTTCATCTACCGCGCGGATAATATCCGAAATTGGAATCTGATCCAACGGACGCATCAATACATAACCGCCACCAGGACCTTTATAACTTTTCACCACGTTGTTTTTTCTTAGCTTGACAAATAATTGTTCAAGATAAGACAACGAAATATTTTGCCGCTCGCTGATATTGTAAAGCGTGATTGGTTTCTTATTCTCTTCGCTATATATTGCTATGTCCAATAATGCAGTTACTGCAAACTTACCCTTGGTTGTCAACTTCATTTAATTATACCCACAAAATAATTAGTGGCGTTATTGTACTTTAACTGAGTAAAAGTGTCAAGTATAATTGCATTTAATTTGTGGATATTACTTATGCTCTCTGCCATGATTGTATATTATCAGAGTAATTTTGTCAACCATTTCCAGCAAACCGCCTCTTTCCAAGCATTTTTACTATTTTTCCTTAAAATAATTCCATTAAATACTATAAAATTAATGCACCGCAGCAAAAGGTTAATTTGCTTTAATATCAAGGGATTCAGAGTAGGCACTTATGCTTATTAGGCGAAACGGCGCTGATTTATATTGACAATATACTGTTTTTGCACTTAAAATTAGTAGCTTACGCTCCTGAAAATTGTAAGACTATCACCATCAAACTGCACCCATAAGACAAACATGCTAATTAAAATCACGATGGAATTATCACAATATGAGCAACACGCCTTGCAATTTCAACTGCTGAATATTTATTTTGACGTATAAAAGTATAAAACAATATTAAGGATAAAGAATGAAACTAATCTGGCAAAATGGTTCTTTGGTAGCTTTTGAAAATGCAACAACTCACGTAATGTCGCATGGACTACATTATGGCAGTGGAGTATTTGAGGGTATTCGCGCCTATGAATTAGCTTCCGGCGAAACTGCTATTTTTGCCTTACAAGAACACGTTAAACGGATGTTTGACTCTGCTGCGCCAATTGGAATGACAATTCCTTACACCCAAGAACAAGTTGGACAGGCAATTGTTGAGACGGTAAAAGCCAATGGTTATAAATCATGCTATATTCGCCCACTGGTATATTATGGCAACCCACCATCCGGCGTACGGGTACGTCCAGATCCAAAAACTAAAGTTGAGGTAATTATTTCCTGCTATGAAATGGGTAATTATTTACCGGATGTTCCGTTAAATGTACTAATTAGTGATTTCATTCGCATCCATCCGCAATCAACTGCGGTTGGCGCTAAAATTTGCGGACATTACGTTAATAGTCTGCAAGCATTATTGGCAATCAAAGATACCAACTATGACGAAGTAATTTTATTGGATCATGAAGGCTATGTTGCCGAAGGTAGCTCGGAAAATATTTTCCGGGTTAAAGATGGTGTGATTATTACTCCGCAGTTGGGTACCATTTTGACCGGTATCACCCGCAAAATCATCATGGAATTGGCAACTGAATTGGGCTATACCGTGGTTGAGGGCAAGTTCTTGCCGGAAGATTTATTCACTGCCGATGAAGTATTTTTTACCGGAACTGCGGTTGAAGTTCGCGGAGCCGGACACATCAATGACCGTCCGATCGGCAACGGTGCTGAAGGTCCAATTACCCAAAGAATCAAGGCTGAATATAAAAAAGTCTATCAGGGTGAAAATGCCAAATACGCTAAATATTTGACGCTAGTAAAATAATAAGGGGGAACTATAATATAATGACCGCACAAAACATAATCAATAAGCTCTGGAATAGCCACGTTGTAAAAAGCCAGCCCAATTATCCAGACATCTTGTATATTGACCGAATTATCATGCATGAAGTTACTTCCGCTCAAGCATTTGCCGAGCTAAAAACCCGTGGAATTCCAATTCATAACAAACATCATATTTTGGCAACCATTGATCACTCGATTCCAACCGATAACAATCGGGCGGTAATCGTTGATGAAGTTGCGCGCAATCAGGTGGATACCCTGCGCCGCAATTGTGCCGAAAACGATATTTTACTGTATGATATCAATAGCGGTCATCAAGGGATTGTTCATGTGGTTGGACCGGAACTGGGTTTCACCCAGCCGGGAACGACAATAATTTGTGGTGATTCCCATACTGCCACTCATGGTGCATTTGGCGCCTTGGCTTTTGGGGTCGGAACTTCCGAAATCACTCATGCCATGGCAAGCGGCTGCATCCTGCAAGAAAAACCCCAGACTTTCAAAGTTGAATTTAAAGGCACGCCCGGTAAGTATTTCACCGCCAAAGATGCAATCTTAAAATTGATCGCGGTAATCGGCATCGGTGGCGGACAAGGAACAGTAATTGAGTATGTTGGTGATTATATCCGTTCACTCTCCATGGAAGAACGCATGACCATTTGCAATATGTCAATCGAATGCGGTGCCCGCGCTGGAATTGTCGCACCGGATGAAACAACTTTTGCTTATTTGGCAGGGCGGAAATTTTCACCGCAAGGCGCAGAATGGGAACAGGCCAAAGCTGCTTACCGCCAGTTACAAAGCGATAACGGCGCTGGCTATGACAAGGAAATCATCATTGATATTACCGATGCCAAGCCGATGATTACTTGGGGGATCAACCCTGAGCATGCCATTGCGATTGATGAGCTGACACCGCAAATTACCGCTGGCGATGATGTGGCAACTCTCGAAAAAGCCTACGCCTATACCAAATTACAGCCAGGACAATCGTTATTGGGAACTCCGGTTGATTTTGCGTTTGTTGGTAGCTGTACCAATGGGCGCATTGAAGATTTGCGGGCAGTTGCCAAAATTCTTGATGGCCGCAAAGTTGCGGCTAATGTTACGATGTATATTGTGCCGGGATCGGAAGAGGTTCTGGCACAGGCAAAATCCGAGGGATTGGACAGAGTCTTTGCCTCAGCCGGTGCCGACTTCCGGATGCCTGGATGCTCAATGTGTCTAGGTATGAATCCGGATAAAGTGCCGGCCGGCAAAAGATCTATCAGTACCACCAATCGTAATTTCATTGGTCGTCAAGGACCAAACAGTATTACCCATTTAGCATCGCCGCAAACAGTGGCCGTCAGTGCCGTATTGGGTAAAATAGCATCGGAGGAGCAACTAGTATGAAACAATTTACCTCGCTAACTTCGCCACTCGTTCCGCTAAATTTGGACAATGTCGATACCGATATGATTATTCCCGCGGGTCATCTAAGAAGCACCAGCAAAACCGGTTATGGCGAACATTTATTTTCAGAATTAAAACGCCTTTACCCGGATTTTATCTTGAATAATCCTCGCTATCAGGCCGGAAAAATCTTATTATCCAAAGATAATTTTGGCTGCGGTTCATCGCGCGAACATGCGGCATGGGCATTATTGCAAGCCGGCTTTGAAGTCGTAATCTGCAGTTCCTTTGGCGATATTTTCTTTAATAATTCGGCAAAAAACGGACTGTTATTAATCCAACTACCGCTGGCAACAATTGAAAAATGGCTGGCGCTGAGCCTAGCCGATTCAACTTTGGAAATGACCGTAGATTTGGCTAATGAGACCATCGCTTTTGCCGGCGAAACGGTAAAATTCAGCTACGATAGTTTCCGCAAACACTGCCTATTGAACGGTCAGGACGATTTGGACTTTTTATTATCAAACGCACAGGAGATTCACGCTTATGAACAAAAAAATAGCCGTATTGGCCGGTGATGGCATTGGTCCGGAAGTAGTTGTTGCTGCCCGTAAAGTATTAGACGCAGTTGCTGCTAAGTTCGGTCACTCATTTAGTTATCATGAAGGTTTGGTTGGTGGTGCCGCTTATGAAGTGCATCAGGATCATTTACCGCAAGTTACCATTGATACCTGCAACCAATGCGATGCGGTGCTGTTTGGTTCAGTTGGCGGACCGGTGGATCAATTATTAGAGCCTAAATGGATTAACTGCGAAGCTAAATCAATTTTGGCGTTGCGTAAGGCGTTTAATTTCAATATCAATCTACGTCAGATGGCAATCTATCCGGAAATCGCCACCTTATCACCATTAAAACCAGAGTTATTAAAAGATGGTTTAAATGTCGTGGTATTTCGCGAATTGGTTGGCGATGTTTATTTTGGTGAACATCAATTAGGCGAAGAAAACGGGGTTCGCTATGCATGGGATAATGGTCGCTATGATGAAAATCAAATCAAGAGCATCGCTCATGCCGCATTTAAAGCTGCCGCAACCCGCGGCAAAAAAGTAATTTCGGTCGATAAAGCCAATGTACTGGCAATGTCCAAATTATGGCGGACGGTGGTTGCCGAAGTCGCCAAAGAATATCCGGAAATTGAATACAGTGACATGTTAGTCGATAATTGTGCGATGCAGATTGTTAAAAATCCGGCGCAATTTGATGTTATTTTAACCGCCAATCTGTTCGGTGATATTCTTTCCGATGAACTCTCAGTACTATCCGGCTCGGTTGGAATGATGCCATCCGCCAGCTTCAGCCCTAGTGGCTTGGCTCTTTATGAACCAGCCGGCGGTTCGGCACCGGATATTGCCGGTAAAGACATTGCCAACCCGATTGCCCAAATCTTATCGGCAGCGATGTTACTGGATCATTCATTCGGTTTGACTACTGAAGCGCGGGCAATTGAAAATGCTATCCGCCAAACGATTATTAATGGTTATCGAACCGGTGATATTGCTACCGGTGCGGCACATGAAAAAGTTGTCGGCACCACTGAATTTACCGCGCAGGTCGTTGCCAATTTATAACTAATTATGTCATTCCTGCGTAGGCAGGAATCTATAACTAAGATACTCGACAATTATTTTTGCTAATTATGTTAAATTAGCCAGATAGGATTTATTAATGTCAGAAACCCAAATTTTCATATTGGATACCACCCTCCGCGATGGACAACAGTCACCGGGAGCGGGAATGTCATTTGAAGATAATCTGAAATATGCCGAATTGGCACACCTATTGCAAATTGATATTCTTGAGGCCGGTTTTCCATCTGCCAGCAATACCGATTTTGCTATCGTCAACCAGATTTCCAAAAATATGGCAGCAATTAATTCGCCGATGAAAATTTCCGGTTTATGTCAACTCCGTGAAGAACAAGTCATCCGTACCATGGAAGCACTGACGCCATCGTTGGCAATTGGTCGCGGACGTATCCATATTTATGTACCGGTTGACCCGGAATTAATGACCGCATCATTGGGTAAACTCGCCGAAGATAAACCACAAATTCTTGCTACCACTGCCAAATTGATCGCCATGATGGCAAGTGCTGGTTTTGAAGTTGAATTTAGCCCCGAAGGCTACTCCCGCCAGCGTGAAAATTTTGACTTTGTGACCGATTTAATTCGTACCGCGATTAACGCCGGTGCTACGGTCATCAATTGCCCGGACACCATTGGCGGCGCTTCGCGCTTTGAAGGTGAAGATTATTTTGTCAATAAATTGGCACGGCATAAACAAATCATGGCGCAAGAATTTCCGGACAAGGACATTATCTGGTCAATGCACTGTCATAATGATTTTGGAACGGCATTGGACAATACACTTGAAGCAGTATTTAATGGTATCGCCCGCCAAATTGAGGGTTGTATCAACGGGGTTGGTGAACGTGCCGGCAATGTTGCGCTGGAGCAATGTATCATGTTGATTCGTCAATATGGGCGCAAATATAATCCCAATTACCCGATTTTTACCAATATCAATGTCGCCCATCTCAAGGAAACTTCGGATTTTATCGCTCAGCGGATGTTACCGCGCCAGCCACATTCACCGATTGTCGGCAAAAATTCGGCAGCACATACTTCCGGCGGACATATCAATGCGATTCTCAAAAATCCGCTGGCTTACCAACCGTTTGATCCGCGCGATATCGGCAGCGAAATTAGTTTCGTATTTGGTCCGTTAAGCGGCAGCAATCACGCCCAGCAAATTATCAACAAATTTGGCTATCAATGTAGCAATGAAGAAAAAGTTGTGATTACCCAAGCGATTAAAGATTATTATGCCGATCGCCGCAAAGGGGTTACCGATGAAGAATTGCTGGTTGCCTATAAAAAATTCCGCGCACCGATTCAATTGAATGATTTAAGCTATGCCAAAGGTAGTGGTGGTAAAACGGTAGTAACGCTATTGGGTAAATTTTTTGCCGATACCGATCTGGTAATTGAATATCAAGGGCGTGGTTCGGCGCTAAGTGCACTCAATGCTGAAATTAATCGTCACATGCCGGCGATAACTGTGGTAGATTACCATTCTCACTCCAAGGGAACCACGGTTGATGCCTTATGCTGTTCAACAATTATTGTTGCCTGCGAGGGCAATAACTTTACTGGTTATGCCGAAGATGAAGATATTGAGATTGCGGCTCTAAAAGCCCTGATCGATGGGGTTAATAACGCCTATATTGAGATTAACTGTAGATTAAATTAATTTTCTAGGAACAAAATTATGCGAATGACCGGAGCACAGGCGATAATTGAATCGCTACTGCGTGAAAAAGTCGAGGTAATTTTTGGTTATCCGGGAGGAACCATTTTACCGACTTATGATGCACTATTTGAAAAAAAAACCAAAATTCACCATGTGCTGGTTCGTCATGAACAAGGCGGCGTAATTGCAGCGGAAGGTTATGCAAAATCCAGCGGCAAGGTTGGGGTCTGTTTTGCGACTTCTGGTCCAGGTGCGACCAATTTGGTTACCGGAATTGCCGATGCCATGCTGGATTCAGTTCCACTAGTTTGTATCACCGGGCAGGTTGCCAGCACCCTGATTGGTAGCGATGCCTTTCAGGAAGCTGATATTGTAGGAATAACCATTCCTATTACCAAATGGAACATTCAAGTTACTCGCGCCGAAGATATTCCATCGGCAATTGCTAAAGCTTTCTACTACGCTAAAGATGGTCGTCCGGGTCCAGTGGTAGTTGACATCACCAAAGATGCCCAAGTTGGCATGCTTGATTATAGCTACCATCCGCATCGTCCGCGCTTAAGCCGTGGCTTTGAATGCCCAGATCGCCAGTTTATCAATATTGCGGAAATGATTAATGATGCCAAGCGTCCGCTAATTCTTGCCGGTAATGGTATTGGAATTGCCCATGCAGAAGCCGAATTATTGGAATTGGTCGAACGTGCCACGATTCCAGTAGCCTGTACTTTACATGGCTTACATAATTTCCCAACTGATCACGAGCTTTTTGTCGGCTTATTGGGAATGCACGGTAACTATGCACCAAATCTGATGACCAATCAAGCCGATTTAATTATTGCTATTGGAATGCGTTTTGATGATCGGGTTACCGGGAATCTGGCTAAATATGCCAAACAGGCAAAAATTATTCATATTGATATTGATCATGCCGAAATCGATAAAAATGTTAAATCCTATGTGCCGTTGATTACCGATGCTAAATATGCCTTGAATAACTTATTGCGCTTTATTCGCCCTAATTCGCATCAGGAATGGCGCAACGAATTTCATAAGCTCCATGAACAGGAATATCAACAAGTTATCGTACCGGAACTGGAAAACAGCAACGGTATGATCAAAATGTCACAAGCGATTGACGAAGTATCCAAACAAACCAATGGCGGGGCAATCATTGCATCGGATGTCGGACAAAACCAGATGATGGCGGCACGCTATTATAAATTCAAAAAATCCAAATCGCACATTACTTCCGGGGGCTTGGGAACCATGGGCTTTGCCCTGCCAGCCGGAATTGGCGCTAAATTGGCTAATCCCGATCGGCAAGTTATTGTCGTAGTTGGTGATGGCGGAATTCAGATGAATATTCAGGAACTTGCAGTTATTGCCCAGGAAAAACTCCCGGTAAAAATTTTATTACTGAATAATAACTATCTGGGAATGGTTCGCCAATGGCAGGAAATGTTCTATGAAGAGCGTTACTCATTCGTCGAATTGGTAAATCCGGATTTTGTTCAATTGGCCAATGCTTACGGCATCAAGGGCAAACGAATTGACCAACCGGAGCAACTTGAATCGGCAATCAGCGAAATGCTTAACTCTCCGGAAGCGTTCTTACTCGAAATCATGGTGGAAAAACAGGAAAAAGTTTTCCCGATGATGCCGGTTGGTGCTGCCGTTGATGAAATTCGTTTATCTTAGAAGGGAATAAGAAATGGAAAAGAAAGGCGAAATGCGGTTTATTTCGATTGTAACCCGAAATTCTTTGCGGGTGTTACAACGAATTTCCGGACTATTTTCCCGCTACAGTGTTAATATTGAGCAAATGAGTATTTTTAGTGGACCGGATGATTTATCGCATTTTTCAATTATTGTCTATAGTGATGATCATTCAACTCAAAAATTGACCAACCAACTGCACAAAATCATTGAAGTATGTGATGTGCGCGTTGTTAATCATAATTTTTAATTTTAAAAGGAAGTAATTTATGGCAATCATGAATTTTGGTGGTGTTAATGAAAATGTAGTAACTCGTGAAGAGTTCCCTTTAGCTAAAGCCCGTGATATCTTGGCTAACGAAACAATTGCCGTTATCGGTTATGGCGTGCAAGGTCCTGGTCAAGCGCAAAATTTACGCGACAATGGTTTCAATGTAATCGTTGGTCAACGTTCACCATCTAAGTCATATGACAAAGCAGTTGCGGATGGTTTCGTACCAGGTGTAAGCTTATTCTCACCTGAAGAAGCAATGCAAAAAGCAACGATTATTATGTATCTGTTAAGTGATGCGGCGCAAATCGCAATGTGGCCAACTGTACAAAAACACTTAACGGCAGGTAAAGCCTTGTATTTCTCTCACGGCTTTGGAATCACTTACAAAGAACGCACTGGTATTATTCCTCCTGCCGATGTTGATGTATTCTTGGCAGCACCTAAAGGTTCTGGAACTTCATTACGTCGTTTATTCCAGGAAGGCAAAGGTTTAAATTCATCATTTGCAATTTTCCAAGATGCAACTGGTCGTGCAACTGAGCGTTGTCTAGCGATTGGTATTGGTATCGGATCTGGTTACTTATTTGAAACTACTTTCCAAAAAGAAGTTTACTCAGATTTAACTGGTGAACGTGGTATTTTGATGGGTGCTTTGGCTGGTGTGATGGAAGCTCAATACAATGTATTGCGTAAAAACGGTCATTCTCCTTCAGAAGCGTTTAATGAAACCGTTGAAGAATTAACTGAATCACTAATCAAATTAGTTGGTGAAAACGGTATGGATTGGATGTTTGCCAATACTTCAACTACCGCTCAACGTGGTGCCTTGGATTGGAAAGGCCCATTCCGTGACGCAACCGCGCCGGTGTTTGAACAATTATACGCGCGGGTTGCTGCTGGTGAAGAAGCTCAACGCTCAATCGACACCAACTCACAAGCCGATTATCGCGTAAAATTAGAAGCTGAATTAGCCGAAATTCGCGATAGCGAAATGTGGCAAGCCGGTAAAGCTGTTCGTAGTTTACGTCCAGGCAAATAATCTCGGTTTGATATTGAATAAAAAGCTATGGTTTTAAACCATAGCTTTTTATTCCCAGAACTTTATAAATAACCAATCGCGTTTTCTTCCAATTCATAAAAATTTTCTTGCTACATGACAGAAAATAAAAAAAGCTGACCAAAACTTCAAAATAAGGTAATTTATCGAATTTTCGACCAAGAAAAGATAGATAATGCCTAAAATGAAGATTGATCAGCTAAGTGGTATTTTAAACCA
>CAZATM010000074.1:0-13525 GCA_964488065.1 uncultured Neisseria sp. | reverse complement strand
TTATTGGATAAAAGATCAGAGCGAGATAGTTATCACCGCTTTTTTACATCAAAAAATGAAAAAATAGTTTCCAGTTATGCTGGTAACGATGAAGGATTTTGTATGCAATGGCTGAAATTATTAAAAAACCGCGAACTGGTGCAATGCGGATTATTGATTGACGGACAGTGGCTAAACGGGGATCGGGAAACCTTTCAAGTTAGCAATCCAGCAACTGGTGAATTATTGGCGAATGTTGCTAAAGCCACACCAGATGATTTAGCTCACAGCGTAGCGAGTAGTCATCTGGCTTTTTTAGAGTGGAAAAAACTAACCACCAAGGAACGCAGTAAATTATTGCGCCGCTGGTACGATTTGGTGGTAGCCAATGCCGAAGATCTGGCAATTATTCTGACGCTGGAGCAGGGCAAACCACTAGCCGAAGCTAAGGGCGAAATTCTTTATGGCGCCGCCTATCTTGAATGGTATAGCGAGGAAGCGCGACGTCTGGACGGGATGCTAATTGACAGTAACAACCTTCAGCAGCGGATCTTGGTTAAATCCGAGCCGGTAGGCGTGTGTGCCGCAATTACCCCGTGGAATTTTCCCAACGCCATGTTGGCGCGCAAAGTAGCACCCGCACTGGCAGCGGGTTGTACCATGATTGCTAAACCGGCAAGTTTGACACCGCTTTCGGCAAATGCCTTGGCTTATCTGGCGCTGGCAGCGGGGATTCCGGCTGGGGTATTTAATGTCATTCATGGTCACAGCGGCACCATCGGTGAATTTTTATGTCATCACCAATCAATTCGCAAACTGTCTTTTACCGGTTCGACCGAAGTCGGAATCTGGCTTTATCAGAATTGCGCCAATAGCATGAAAAAACTGTCGCTGGAATTAGGTGGCAATGCGCCGCTGATTGTATTTGAGGATGCCGATGTCGATGTAGCCGTAACCGGCATTATGCTTAGCAAATTTAGAAATAGCGGGCAAACCTGTGTCTGTTCCAACCGGATTTTTGTTCATCGGTCGATTAAAGATCAGTTACTATTACGCTTGCAGAAAGAAATTAATAATCTCACAGTCGGTAATGGATTAGAGGCGGGAATCAGTAATGGTCCATTGATTGATCGCAATGCGCTGATTCACGTTAGCAGCTTGGTCGCCGATACGCTAAATAATGGTGCACAATTACTTTGTGGCGGCAGGGCTTTAACCCAAACCGGTGAATTATTTTATGCGCCAACCTTGCTGGATTGTCCACACGATGACCTGCGGATTTTTAAGGAAGAAATTTTCGGTCCGATTTTGGCGGTTTATACCTTCGATAGTGAAGAAGAAGTGATTGAATTGGCGAATAAAACCCCTTATGGTTTGGCGAGTTATATGTTTAGCCGTGATATCGGGCGGATTTTTCGGGTTGCAGAAGCGCTGGAATACGGCATGGTTGGCGTTAATAGCGGCTTGATTTCGGCGGAAAATGTGCCGTTTGGTGGCGTGAAAATGTCGGGTCTTGGGCGTGAAGGATCGCATGCCGGAATCAATGAATATCTTAATCAAAAATATATTTGTTTGAATTTATAAAAAGCGGGTGGTGCCGGATATAGATATTCGGTGGAAATTTAAATGGTATGAAGATATTTTTTCAGGAGTCATTATGAAAAAATTATTGTTGGCTATTTTTGCTGGCTCAGTTGGCTATGCCGTTGCCTGCACCACGTTTGCATCCTTTAATGGTGCGGATAATAGCGTGGTAATGGCAAAAAATCGCGATAACCGCCCAGATCATCAGGTGATTGAAGTGGTAAATACTCCGGGTAAATTCAAGTATCTGGCGTTATCGCGCAAAGATGTTCCGGATTTTGTTTCCGCCGGTATCAATGAAAAAAATCTGGCAGTATTTAATGAAGTAACTGTTGAATATTCCGATCAGGCCAAAGGCGGGATTGCTGATGATTTTAGTCGTGATATTCTACAAAATTATTCGACGGTCAAGGCGGTAATTCCAGATATTCCCAAATTGATTGCCAAATTCCCGGATCCGGTCTTCTATCAGGTTGCCGATGCTAAAAACATTCTCTCAATTGAAGTTGCGCCCAACCATAAATACAGCTATAAGTTGATCGATCGCGGAACTATGGCGCATACCAATAATTATTTAAGCGCCGAATTAATCAAAAACTATCCGTATAGCGATGCCGAAAATGCGCGCTTACTTGGCAGCACCACCCGCTTAAACCGTGCGAGTTATCTGGTTAGTCATGAATCAGCACCGGACTTGGCGAAGTTGCAGCAAATTGCGCTGGATCATAGTGCCGGCAGCAATGATAGTATTTTCCGCACCGGGGATGGGCATAAGCCGAATACCGTCCGGTCATTGGCGTTCTTTGGGGTTGAGATTGCCAAAGACGGCAAGATGCCAAGCAAGGTCAGCAGCTATCTCTATGCCAGCGGTGAACGCTTTGATTATACGTTAACCCCGCAATTTTGGGCACAGTATAGCGAAGCGGTAACTTTTTTAACCGCAGCAGGTAAATAACTGCTAGGTAATAAAGAGAGGGAGATAATTTTCTCCCTCAACTAATTTCTGCTTAATTGCTAAGACTTTGATTTTTCATAACAACGCGCACTGTTTTCTTGATCCTCATGCTCATGAGTAATCAGCCGTGCGCCGCGTTTATCGGTCCAATAATTCCACGCCCAGCGCAACATTATTTGCAGTTTACTGTCAAAATCAACCAGATACCAGATATGGATAAATACCCAGATTAACCAGGCAAAGTAGCCGGAAAATTCGAGCTTCCATGAGCGGGCAACCGCCGCATTTCTGCCAATTACCGCCATATTACCTTTATCCAGATATCTAAATGGCTTGTGATTTAGCTTGCCATTAAGGCGGGCTTTTATCACACTACCGATATAGCGCCCCTGCTGCATGGCAACCGGCGCAATACCCGGTAAGATTTCGCCGTTACTGCCTTTGAGATTGGCAATATCGCCAGCGATAAATATTTCCGGAAAATTGCTCAGTGACAAATCATTGTTAACCAGTATCCTCCCCATCCGATCCTGCTCACTGGTGGTTTTTTGTGCAACGATAGTGGTTAGCGGCGTGGCTTTCATTCCTGCCGCCCATAATACCGTCCGGGTTGGAATTATTCGTTCCTGTTCACCGGATTTTACAATGACTTTATCACCCTGAATATCGGTTACCATGGTATTGGTGACAATAGTAACGCCCAATTTTTCCAACGCTCGCTTGGCTTGCGCCGATAGCCGCGCTGGGTAAGGCGGCAGGATTCGCTCAAATCCCTCAATCAACAAAATTTCTACCTGCTGTGGATCGATATTGCGAAAATCATGCTTAAGGGTGTTGTGTGCCAATTCACCCAATGAGCCCGCCAATTCGACTCCAGTTGGACCACTGCCAATAACGACAAAGCGCATTAGCTGATCACGTAAAACTGGGTCGTGCTCTTGTTCGGCTTGTTCAAATGCCAGAAAAATTCGTTTGCGGATTTCCAGTGAATCTTCAACGGTCTTTAGCCCTGGCGCATGTTTTGCCCATTGGAAATTGCCGAAATAATTATGGGTTACCCCGGTGGCAATTATCAAATAGTCATAGCTAAACTCTCCGATATCACTATAAACGGTCTTATCCGCCGGGTTTATGTCAGATACTTCGGTTTTGTAAACCGTGGTATTTTTTTGTTTGGCTAACACCGCCCGCAACGGTGAGGCAATATCGGCGGGTGATAGACTTCCGGTGGCAATTTGGTATAGCAGCGGTTGGAAAAGGTGAAAATTACGCTTATCCAGCAAACTAACCTGAAATTTTAGGTCTTTAAATTCAAGAGCTGCAGCCAAACCGGCAAAACCACCACCAACAATAACAATTTTAACGCGATTCTCTGACATGATTTTTCTCCCGGGCATTAATCCATGATTTTACAGCACTGTGGTTTTTATCGGTCAGCTATCTGCTAAGACAATTACTCCAGCTGACTATTTTTGTTTGTTGAGCTGGTTTGTAGTTGCTGCAACTGGGCACATAAAGTTTCAATGCTCTTGGTGGTTTTGTACGGGAATTTATATTCATCCTCAAGTGTCTGCACAACCAAAATATTATAGCGCTTATTCCCATAGCGGGTTTGCTCTGTCCCATAAGTAAAGTACAAATTGACCTCATTGAGTGCAACTTTTTTGCGAATCACCTTAAAACTGAAGGTTGCCAAATAGTTAAAGCTCAAATGATCGTGATATAAAGTTACCGATGAAATCAGGATGCTGATAAACTTTTTTAGTCCATAAAGAAAAGCTATAAACATTACTAACATTAAGAGCAGCGGTACAATTACACTGGAGTCAATTTCACTTAAAAACTCTTGAAAATTTCCCACAAAGAATAATAAAACCCAGCCGGATAACGCGATTAAAATAACGCAAACCAGCACTGAAAAATACATTCCTGGGGTCGTGGTACTTTCAGCTACAACGGTACCGGCGCGGTAATTATTTAAATTGTCCATCAATATCTCCTTATGGTTGGTGGATTTAATCCGGTGTAATAACTTTGGCGCTTAGCTGCTCCAACTAATTATTGGTTTAGATACTTGCATGGTTTGCGGGCATTCAGATAACCCATATCCAGGCTAAGCGCCTGCGAGATTGCCTGAATTGACAGATAATTATCTTTGGTCGCCTGATTGGCTGCCGCAGAATACCAGCGATAAGCTTCGCAAGTGTCACGAGTAATACCAATCCCATAAAAATACATTTCTGCCAGATGATATTGTGAACTTGGATTACCGAGTTTGGCGGCTTGGGCAAAATATTTCATGGCGGTATTGGTGTCTCGTGGAACTAAATGCCAGTTGTCGATATATAATGAACCCAATTTATCCAGCGCATTCAGATCACCTTTGTTGGCGGCTTTGGTTAACCAATCTATCCCGGTTTGAATTTGTGCTGGAGTTGGTTTGTGTGGGTTTTCTGATTCTGCCCATCCGTATAATATATCTAAACCAAGCTGGTATTCACCACAGGTCGCACCTTGTGTCGCCGCTGCTTTAGCCCAGAATTGACTTTTACCTGAGTCAGCTATCAATACATCCTGATTATTGATATTTATCCCGTCTTTATAATATTGGGCTAAAGTACATTGACTACCGGCATCGCCAGCTTCTGCGCTGCGTTGGTTGGTGGCAATATTTTTAAGCGCTTGTTTGATTGCCTTGCGATACCAGTTATTTGATTCTACTGCATATGGGTTTGCGGGGTCATTCGTAACAAATCCGCTATCGTCGTCTAAGCCATACTCATTGTGTACCAATCCATAATCATCTAAGCCAACTGAATAACGCCATGCCATTTTGGCAGTAGCCATGGCAACTCCTTGTGCCGAAGCCTTACGATACCAAGTTGCGGCACGCTGAGTTTCGCTTTCCATAATGGTTCCGTAATTGTACATAAAGCCCACAAAATATTCAGCCTCTGGATTACCATTTTTCGCAGCTTCCTGATACCAATGAATTGCTTTGGTGAGATTACGTATACCCAGTCCGTTATAGTACATTTGTGCGAGGTATAGTTGGGCTTGAGCATTACCGGTAATTGCGGATTCCATACAAATTGGAATAGCATTGCTGTAACTATCAAAGTAGTAGGCTTTCGCACAGGGGCTGTTATCAATCTTGACGCTAGCGCAGCTGATGACTGCGGTTGATATAACTGCTAGCCCAAAAAGTTGTGAGTATTTCATGGCTTTTCCCCTAAGTGTAATTATTTTATGTAACATTATTTACTAAGTAATGTTAGGTATGCGCCTATATTTTAGCGCTAAACTCTGTATCATGCGCAACATCCGTTACTAACATAATTTTACCACCGCTAATTTGTTAAAAAGCAGTGCGTTTATTACTGGGTAGTGATTTTATTTGACTAAAATAGGAGTGCGGGTTATAATGCGCCGTAGGAATTAATTAACGCTGTTGGAGCAGGTGATACTGGCTAATTCAGCAAAAAAGATAGTCTTATTTTACACAAGTGAAAGCGTATGAAAAAAATACTTATCCTCTATACCGGAGGAACGATAGGGATGAATTATACCGAGCAGGGATTACAGCCGATTCCGGGTTTATTTCGTGAACAGTTAAATCAACTCGAGCCGGATAAAAATGTCCATGTCGATTTAATTGAATATGAACAGTTGATTGATTCCTCGGATGTCCGGCTAGAACATTGGCAACGGATGATTAGAGATGTTTCTGACAATTATGAACAGTATGATGGCTTTATTGTTATTCATGGCACCGATACCATGGCCTATACTGCCAGCATTTTGGCTTTTGCCTTACGCGGCTTGGATAAACCGGTAATTTTAACCGGTTCACAGTTGCCGTTGATTCATCGTCGCAGTGATGGCTGGAGTAATTTGATGGACGCGTTATTTGCGGCCTGTCGTGAAGATTTGAATGAGGTTGCGATTGCTTTTAACCACAAGCTTTTGCGTGGCTGTCGTGCGCAAAAGGTCAGTACCTATCGCTTTTTTGGCTTTGATTCGGTGGATGAGGAACCGTTGGCAGAATTTGGGATAAATATCAACTGGTTTACCAAACGTTGGCTAAAAGCTACCCGCTTTAGTTTTGCTCCAGTGGTGCCGCATCCGGCGAAAATTCTGGATTTAAGCATGCGCCCGGGGTTTACCACTGATTTTATTGCCGAAACTTTGCATAATGCCGAACTGGATGCCGTGGTTTTACAGACTTATGGCAGCGGAAATATCCCGATCCATAATAAGAAATTGGTCAGCGGGCTTAAAGCGGCGGTTGAACGCGGTACGATTATTGTCAATATTACCCAAGTGATTGAGGGGCGGGTTAGTAATGATTATGCCAGCAGTGCCTTGCATGATTTGGGGATTGTCAGCGGTTGTGATATGACTATCGAAGCAGCCTTGGCAAAATTACAAGTGCTATTGTCGTGCAAAATGAGTAAAAATAATATAAAAGCGGCGTTGAGTGAAAATTTAGTTGGGGAATTATCTGAGAATTAGGAAGAAATGGCGCCTCAAGTAGGAATCGAACCTACGACCTGCGGATTAACAGTCCGTCGCTCTAACCGTCTGAGCTATTGAGGCGTTGCTTTTTATCGCGAGAACATGATTATAGGCGTAAATGGCATGTCATGTCAACAAATATTTACTAAAAATTATCAGGAAAATTGAAGAAAAAATGGTTAATAAAAATATATCAAAAATTTATCTCGCATCAAAAAGTCCGCGCAGGCGGGAATTATTAACACAAATGGGGATACAATTTGAAGTTTTAGCGATTGATATTCCCGAAGAAGTCGCGCTGGGAGAGGATTATTTGACCTATTCACAACGAATTTGTCAGGAAAAAGCGGCAGCAGGCTGGAATCATATTTTTGAAAATTCACTGGCGGTGCATCCGGTCTTAACTGCCGATACTGAAGTTGTTCATAATGGCGAAGTTTTGGGTAAGCCTAGCGATCACGAAGCCGCGTTTAAAATGTGGCAGCGCCTGCGCAATGACCGCCATTTGGTAATTACCTCGTTGACTTTAAAATATCAGGATTTTTGCAAGACCCTCACCCGCGAAAGCTGGGTACATTTTGATGATGTTAGCGATGAGGAAATTCGCCGCTATCTGGCAACCGGTGATTATAAAGATAAATCCGGTTCCTATGGCATACAAAGCTATGCTGGTCAATTTATCAAAAAAATTGATGGCTGCTTTTATTCGATTATGGGTTTGCCGTTAAATGCGGTGCGGCAACTGTTACAGGAATTGGCAGCAAATGCTGACTAGGCTGGAAGTTATTCGTGCCACGGATAAAATTTATTCATTGGCATATACCGGCGAACGACTGATTTTTACGGTGGTTGAAACTGCGGGTTGCTGTAGTGAAGCGATTTATTTGGCAACCATTAGTCGGATTAATCATCAAAGCCGGAGCGCCTTTATTACTTATGGTGCGGGTTTAAGTGGGTTTGTCAATTTGCCGACGGGGCTGAACGTGCAGGAAGGTAGCTCGCTACGAGTCCAAATGGTGTGGTGCGGAGATGAAAAAAAACAGCCGAAGTTTCGCTGTGATTGGCAATTGGTTGGGAAATACGTGGTCTATACGCCGGGTAATGCCAAACTAAAATCCTCAGGACAGACTAAAGAACTAGTGGTCGCACTGGATGCTGCGGTGCAAGAATATCCCGGCAATTGGGTAGTGCGTAGTTGTGTCAAATTTATGCCGCAAATGCCGCTGGTAATCGCTGAAATGAAATTATTGCACGCGCGGGGACAGGCGGTTATCGGCGGTCAGGATTTTGACGGTACGCCGGGATATCTGCGGATTTTACGCTCGCTTACGTTGGCGCCGGATTGCGAAATAATTACCAACGACCGCCAAATCAATCAACAACTGCTTTCATATCAGGATTTGTGGCAGATTGATGCTGTTACCTACAACCCGACGCTGGATGCCGTGGTGGCAGTTGCCAAATTTGAAAGTCTTGTCAACTTAAGTAATTATCAACTTGGCAATGGTGGTAATCTTGAAATTTATACCGTTGGCGGGATTAATCTGATTGATGTCAATAGCGGGCGGGTGGTATTGAGCCATGATAAACTTAATTTTGCGATGTTGGATGAAATTTACCGGCAAATTTGTATCCGGAATTTGCAGGGCATTATTCTGCTTGATTTACTCAAAAATCAGTCGCCAGCCGCTCAGGAACGAGTGATTGAGTATCTCAAAAAATTATTTAAATGCGATATTACCAATACGCGGGTATTGGGATTTAGTCATAGCGGATTGTGTGAATTGATCCGCAATCGTTTTTAGTCTCATAAATGGGAGAAACACAGAATGTCGATAGTTGATAATGGATTTGGTGTTTATACCGTGGATAGCAGTTATTGGCGCAAGCAGATGGCGGCGGTATATTTAATTAAGCATGCTGGCGAGCTGGCAATCGTTGAAACTACTCATGTTCATTCATTGCCGCGGGTGCTGGAAGCAATCAGTGAATTGGGACTAACCAAAGATGACGTTAAATACATTTTTTTAACCCACATTCATCTGGATCACGCCGGTGGCGCGGGTGCGTATATGGAACAATTTAAGCAAGCGCAACTGGTAGTACATCCCAAGGGCGTGCGGCATATGCAAAATCCAAGCAAGCTGGAAACTGGGGCGTGTGTGGTTTATGGCGCTGAATTTGTCCAAAAAATGTATGGCAAGTTATTACCGATTGCGGCTGATCGAATTATTACTGCCGAAGATGGCACGGTGATTGATTTTAATGGACGAAGACTGGTATGCCGAAATGCTCCCGGGCATGCCAATCATCATAATATTATCTTTGATGATTTATCGCAGGGGATTTTTAGCGGCGATGTCTTTGGGATTGGTTATCCGGAATTGAATATCAATGGCAATGCTCTCGTGTTTCCATCTACCACACCGGTGAATTTTGATCCGGATAAAATGCGTCAGTCAATTGATTTGATTATGAGCCATAGTCCGCAAGTTATTTACCTAACTCATTTTGGTGCGGCACGAAATATCACGCAGATGGCTGCCGATTTGCGGCGGATGCTTGATGGCTATATTGAAATTGCTAAACGGTACGTTAACGAACCAGAGCGCGAAAAATTAATCACTAACGCTTTGAATGATTATTTTGTAACCGAAGCGCAAGCACTGGGGGTGAACCTTAGTTCAGCGGAAATTATTGACTATGCCGGGTTGGATATGCAGATTAATGCGCAGGGTTTGGTGGTGTGGTTAGGTGACTAATTGTTAGCAAAATATTGTCAATGTTGGTTCTTGCAACAGTGGTGAAATTTCCTAAGAATATCAATAATATTTATGTGGTTTATTGTGGTTTATGTAATTGTTTCCGGTGGTTGTGTGTGGTTGAAGCTTGGCGGCATGCGGTGCTTATGCTATAATTAAGTCCTGTTAGGGCTTGATAAAAGTTAAATTGCCGCTAAATTTAGGAACTATTGTTTCTTATGGTAATAACTGTGATTAGCCAAGCGGTTAACATTAAAAATATTATTTAGGAAAGAAATTATCATGTTTCGCAAAATTTTTGGCGCAGTGACCTTTATGATTAAGGTAATGGCGAATGCCTCACGGATAGAAATTCATGGTTTGAAAGTAGCAACCAGAAAACGCGCCAGATTTGGTTAAGTACCATTAAAAGAGACTCCGGATAAAAAATTCGGAGTTTTTTTATTTTATATAGTTTATTATTGTAATTGATTATTTCATAGTTAGATAGTGCCTATTTTTGTCGCCAGCGTAGATTATTTACAAATAGACTTGACTCCGCGGACTCATTGTGGCATAATCATCTCCTCATCAATCGCGGGGTGGAGCAGCTTGGTAGCTCGTCGGGCTCATAACCCGAAGGTCGTTGGTTCAAATCCAGCCCCCGCAACCAATTAAATCAGTACGTTCCTCAAATTAATTAAAATCCATCAATTTTCAAATTGCCCTCTATTTGCCCTCTGTTAATTCTTGAGTTAATTATTATAACACTCGCTTAGTTATCTTGTTTTGGTGGTTTTCACTAAATACTTCGCAACTTCAAGTATTGGAAAGTATACCCTTGCTGCTTTACCTTCTGCTTTTTGGTAGTTTGGCAAGTCTCTTCCTGTCTTTAACCGTCTGCTAACAGTAACAACAGAAATATTTAGCTCGGATGCTAACTGGTCTTTGGTTAGTCGCCCATTCTTATATTTAATTTTCAATCTTTCATACTCAATTTCTAACTCGGTCATAAATGTCCCTCTCTAACTAATAAAATAAACATAAATGGTGCAGCAAATTAAATTTTTAAAATGCTGCATTAAAAAATTTAATGACTACATATTCATTCATTGTTTTGCTTTATTCTAAATTGTTAAAGAACTATTTACAAATTAATTGATATTATAGTATAATGTTATATTACTTTAATAACGTTATTAATATATATAACGTTATATTATCATATAACATTTATCGTGTGCTTATTTTTTAAAAAATTATTATGACAACTACCCTAACATTAGATGAAGCTAGACGAAATAATGTAAAAAATTATTTGGAAGAAAATAAAGAAAAATACAAGTCGTTAACCGAATTTGCCAAACATCTTGGTATGTATGTTTCAAATTTATCGCCTATTCTTAATGGTGAAAAGCGATTTACAGATAAATTAGCTGAAACAATGGAAGAAAGGTTAAACCTGCCTAAAGGTTCTTTGTCCGCACTTTCCAAGTCAAGTAATATTTTGATTCCATTTTATAAATTTAATCATAGATATAAAGATAAAAATAGCGTTTTAACAAGAGTAGGTGAGTTTATTGAGTTAAATAGCGAAACAATCCGACCAGAACATCGAGGCAGTAAAGATTTGTTTGCGCTTAAACCAAATATAGATATTGGCAGAGATGCTATGGTTAATAGTGTTAGTAATGATAAAATACTTATTTTTGATAAGTCTGGTACACAATTAATTAAGGAGAAAATATTTTTAATCCTTTTTTATGAAAAATTATTCTTAAGAAGGTGTAAAGTTGAAGGAAATACTGTTATTTTTGATTCAGATAAACCTGAAATCTATTCAAAAATAATTTACAGCGGTAAAGATGTGGTTGTTTTAGGGCGTTTACTGTATTCTGCTTATTTAGAAAGTTACTAGGGGGAGATAAAATGAAATTTAAAGAATTAATTTCTTCAAGCAGATATATTATTCGTCTCTACATTATGGCATTTATTGCCTCTGAAATAATTTTATTTATTGTGCAGCAAAAATGTAATTTGTTCTCAGACCAATATTACCTAAAAATGGTAGCAGACGATTATTTCAAGTTTTATTTTCTCCTTTTATTACTTTCTTTATTAACTCTTATTCATCATGTTGTACCGCGTAAGGACAATGTTCCATTACTATCAAACCAGATTTATGTACTGATAATTCCATTCATATTTTTATTTGCATTTTATTTGGACGGATTTATTAGTATTTGTTTTGGTGTTGTTCACTATGATAATAATTTTATAGAGTTATTTTTCTTTGGTCTGTTTATGACTACATATTTTGCGATAATAACGGTAACTACTATGGTTGGAAGATTATCGATGAACCGTAGGATTTCTGGGGTTGAATATAATGGATAAATTAATTATATTAATTAGAAAAAGAATATTAATAATCACGTTTATACTAACTGTTCTATTGTGTGTTTCGTATTTTGCCTACTTGCAAGGCTATAATCCGAAGTGGATTAATAATTATGCAAAGGTAGTCTATTTGCTGCCTGTACTAGCGGTGTATTTATTTGGATTTAGCGTAGTATCTTTTTTAAGAAAATATACTCAACTGAAGTTTAAAGTAATATTCAAATATTTAAGCGTAATATTATTGCCTTTGGTGGCTTGTTTTTCTGTAATGATTTCATATGGTTTTTGTTTAACGATATTTAATTTCCAGAGCATATTTTTATCGATCATGAATTTTTGCCAATATTCTTTCATTATGTTGCTTATTGTCGTTTCTCCAAGTATAATATTTAGCTGTACCTGCTCTATAATTAGGTTGATCAAGCCTGCAGCAATACAAGACATATACTAGAAATGTCTTAATTATTATCATGTTTTTTTATAAAACATTCACGTAATATGTTGAATTATATCTTATTTATTTACTTGCGTTGTTTGTAAATGTTTAAAAAATGTCTAGAAATCAAATAATGAACCGATAACTAGACATTTTTTAATTTCCACGATTTACCCTTGTCAATTTCAATAATCCCTTTACTTTTCAGCATCTGCAATATATTCCGTATCTTGCTTTTCTTCTGCATCTCGCTTAAAACATCTGGTAGCTTATCCAGAATAATACGCTCAAAATCTTCACGCGAGCCAGTTTTAAACTTAGTCAGATAATCAACAATCATTTTACGGCAATACTCGTTATCAATTCCACGCTGACGCATATAATCAGTTTGCTGCGCTGTTTCGTGGGCAAGGTTCGATGATATATAAACGTTTGGCTTCCTGCCTTCAATAAAGCCTTTAGCTCGTAAATGGGCGATTTCTTCATCGGTTAGCGGTTTTTCCTTTTGTACCTTATCCAGTAATAGTATATCAAATAATGATAGTTCTGGATTAGTCGCTAATAATTTGGCATAAGCCACGTCTAGAACTTTACCTGTAATAGTAACAATCACCCGATTATTGTCAATTGAATAATCGGGCATCGGGAAAAAGCGGCGCTTTTGAATAGTTAAAATGCGTTTAATACCGCTTCCGATGGTGTCAATCATATTTAGATTAACCATTGCATTTGCCAAAAATGGATTGCGATATTGTTCTTGCGGTGCATCTTGCTGGATAACATTTTCAACTGAGCCAGGTATAAATGAGCCAGCGTTAGAAAAAACCAAAGTACCAGTATCATTTTCAACTACATTAACCCGACCAGCTAAAGTATAGTCTTGGTGAGCAATACAGTTATTCAGCGCTTCAC
>CAZATM010000073.1:0-29266 GCA_964488065.1 uncultured Neisseria sp. | reverse complement strand
AGCTGCGGGTGATTTTCCATAGTCCACTTAACCAGCAAATCCATAGTTGACACTTTAAATCCATCGCGAGATTGTTTAATTTGATAGCGATAAGATAAAATAATCACAACCATCCGATGCAAAGCACTTACTAAATCCGGTACCGGCATCAACTCTTCCATTTTGGCAGCCCAGTTCTTCATCAATTTATCGCGCTCCAACTGCGTTAAACTTGGAATATAACGCGGCGGTTTGCGGTCGGTATCCCAAAAGCGCTGGGTCTGCACATTGCCCCACAATGCAAAAAACAATTGTTCCTGAACCTTGTCACGCGCATCCTGAAGATTTTTGAGGCTTTCGGCAATATAATCCGCTACCTGGGTTTGAATTGCCCACAAGCTATTGTCGGCAGAAACCATCTTCCGTTCGCTACGGACTTTTTCTGCCGCGGTGGCAAATATCTTCATAAACGGATTGTATTTTTCGGCAAATAGCCAATAACTCCAGCGCAACGGCTGCATATTTTTGGCAAAATTAGCCACCAACGGATTATGGTACATTCTAAATAATGGATGAACATAATTATTATAAGTCGCAGTAAACGATTCCGAAGCCTTGGCTAAGGTTGCAAAAGCACGATCATCTTCAATACTATTATATCCCAAGGATTTAATATCTTCAATGGTTCTAGTGACATATAAAGCTTCCCATTCATGATTATCCGGATTTTCCTTGCCTTCAGGTGGAGTCAGAATTAACTCATATAGCCCCGGTGGCAGCAAATCAATGGTATCCATATTTTCAACAAAAGCTTTATCTTCTAATTTCGCTACTTTACTGCCAGTAAATAATGCTAGATGTCCGGCTTTTTGATTCAAACAATAAACAATGGTCTTGCCACTGGCAATAATTTCATCAACATCATGATATAAATCGGCAATCCAACCAGCCGATTGCGCCGGCGGACTAATATTATCGCCATCGGAAATAAACGTAATTATCGGTGAAGTAATTTTACGGGGATCAAGGCGAATACCATCTTCGGTTTCCAGTTGTCCGGTTGTTAGCTTATTACCAATAAAGAAATAATCAACTAACCATAAAATTTCTTCGCGGTTAAATTCACCAAAAGAACTCAGCCAGCGCTCAAACTGCAGAAACCGTTCACTATCTTTATCAATATTGGCATAGAGATCATACTGCTTACCCCATAAGAAATTATCAAAATTCAGCAGATTGAAATTCATCACCAAATTGGTTCCATCAAAGCGCCCACCGCCAATATCACCCAATAGAGAAACCAGCCATGAACCACCAATCATTCCACCACTATAGCGCATTGGATTGCGCCCGCGTTCACCATTCCAGTAAGATAATGGTGATCCGGCAATAAGGATTGGACCAAATAATTCCGGTTCCTGCATGGCACTAAACATGGTTAAATAACCGGCAGCACAATTACCAATTGCACATAATTTTGGACTGTGGGGATGAAGCCGCGCAACTTCCTGATAAAATTTCACTTGTCCGCGAATAACATCCTGATAAGTTTGTTCACCAATCGGCTCAGCATCAAAACCGATAAAATAAACTGGATGTCCATGAGCCAACGCCATACCAATTTCACTATCTTTCTTGAACCCGGCAATCCCCGGACCACGCCCGGCACGAGGGTCTTGAACTACATATGGACGCTTATTATTATCGGTTGGAACCTCGGGAGATGGCAGAATCCGCGCCAGCCAATAATTGATGGGTTTCTCAAAGAATCGTCCTTCCATAACTTTCTCAATGGGGAAAGTTAAGACATTCGCTGACTCTTCGGTGGTCATGGTAACCATATCATTGCCGCGTCGACGCATAACATCCATAAATAAAATATTTCGCTGCCAAAAATCAGTCCAATATTCGTTCCAATCCCGAGTAATATTGTTTGTATTAATATCCATGATTTATCTCCCAATAAATTTTGTTTCTACTTTTTTAAATCCCGAACTTTGTTGGTCTTTAAAAAATATTCCTTATTTACTTCTGAGTACATATCGCCATATTTTCATGCGTCCTTCATGCCCTGAATTAAAATGCATCGAGTATATACTTTCAAGCTCAAGACCAAACGTCAAATATCTGCCGGCGTCATTATGAAAAATACCCCATCTGATGATGAGGTTTAAGTTTATGGAAATATTTTTTTAACCAATGCAGAACCTAACTCTACGCCCTGCCGTTTACAGCTATTGATGTAATTGGTCACCTGTTTTTCCAGAGCATTATACTCTTTTTCGCTCATGACCATTTTGTTGGTGGTCAATAAACGCGATTCAAAATATTGCATATAATGTTCGGCAAAGCCAAAAATTTTATCAATCACCGCCAGTGGATTATTATGGTGATGAAGTTTGGAAATAATTGCCAGAACTTTATATGCCGACAACTCATTTAATGGCTTACCATTCTCATCGGCCACGTAAAATAACGTTTCATCATGATTTTTATATTCAAAAAAACCATTGCGAAACACAAAACCATTGCTATTGAAGTATTTACTCAAGTGCCTGAAATCAATAGCTTCGCGATTAATCATAAATAGTTCCAGCTCCAATTCAACATCTTTCATCGTCCGTAATTGTTGCTGAATCCGGCGAATCTCCAGTTCACTATCACTTTGACGCATATGACCTTCATGATGCAAGGCGAATTTAGCTAACTCACTATAAATATTTTCCAGTTGTAATGGTGAAATTACCCCATCCCGGTCAACCAACTCAATGACCAGCTTAATTCCCCGTAAGACATATTTCTGTCCTTTTTGATAGGCTTGCCAGCTGGAAGCCTTATCCAAAATGAAATAATCCGCCGGTTTTTGGATAAATTGGGTAATTTCGGGAAGTAATTTAATTTTGGTCGGTTTTTCAAATACGATATCAATAATATGCGCCAAACCCCCACTACGTAAGAACGGGAAAGAAACTTTATCATATTCAATAAAGAATGGATTTTCGGTTGCTACAGCGGGAATATCAGGGTTATCACCCAATAATGGATCAAAATTAATCTCATTTTGTTTTAGCGGCGGTGCTTCATGGGATATATCTTTGTGCGATTCGCTATAGCCGGTTTTTAAACCATCATCATTATCAAAAACCAGTCCTTTTTCTTCGTGCAAAACATCACCAGTTGCCTGATTGAAATTATTTTCAATCATCTTCTTGAATTTATTTTCCTGATAGATATAGTAAATCACAATAACCAAAACAACTATCGCTACAACAGCAAGTATTCCTATTTGCACCTCATTCATCACGCAAGCTCTCTTCCACAATAGATTTAATTAGACGAAACAGTTTGGTATAATTTCGATTAAGATTATTTTCCCGTTCCTTGCGCACGCTGCGGATTAATCCACGTAATTCGCCGATATCCGGGATATTATATCTATCAATAAAGCGGTTTAATGCGCCATCTTCAAGCAGCAATTCATCGCGCCACTTCTCGCTAAGATGCAAAATCATGGTTGCCGCCCGATCATCACCATTTAAATATTCCAAATCGCGCCGAATTTGCTGTTCATCAACACTGCGCATTAGCTTACCGATATATTGATATTGACGACGAATCGCGCCATTAGAAGTAATTTTTTGCGCCATCTTAATTGCTTCCAATAAATTATCTGGAAGATTTAATTTAGCCAGTTTTTCTTTGGAGGTTTTTACCAACTCGATCCCGAGTTTTTGTAACTCTTCGACGTGTTCCTTGCGTTTAGTTCTACTAAGCGGTTCATCGGACTCTGCTTCATGTTCTAAAAATTCATTCATATTATTCAATTGATTCCTTAGATTCTGCATATTTACAACAATTTTTATCTTCTATTCTCTTGATTTATATTTTTTCATTAAATCAGTTGCGCCCACAACAAACAACAGTGAATCCGGAGCACGCCTTACTGCGTTCAAAAGAAAATCGGGTGCTGAAGAGGGGCATATATACTGACTAATTAAAAAACAACCTCAATATATGCATAATCTTACTATATTTAGCCTTTAAGCGGGAGATTCTTAGGTATAATAACCCTCTATATATTGTTTTTAGGATTTTGTAAATATGCGCAAATTTCGCATTTTAGGTTTATTGTTAGCTACTTCACTACCCTTAGCGGCATGCGGACTATTTGGTCCCGCACCAGGTCCAACACCCGGTAAACTAACCGGCAATCTTGAACGGGTAAATTCAGGCACTATCGTTAATGTTGTGTCATTGGTACCGATGGATATTCCCAATCCTAGTGAATCAGTTATAACTAATTCTGCGGCTTTCAGGGTTACTAATGATGTTCGTGAATATCCAAATTCGTCTATCCTCATCCCGCAAAATGCCTTAATCACCGGAATTTACACCAACAATGGCAAAACCTGTAGCATTTCATGGCAAGCAATCTATGCCGACTACCCGGCTTTAGAAAAGGGGCAAGGCTCGCTGGCTATTGCACCATTAGTAAAAAATACCAGTTGTGACCCCAAAGCAGGCATTCGCGCCGGACAGTTAATGAATATTACTTTTAAGTAGTTCCTGATAACTTTAAGTCCAAAACAAAAAACCTACAGCTAAACTAGCCGCAGGTTTTTTAATTACCAGCTTTTATCAAGCAATATCTTCCTGTTCAAACACCGTTTGTGCTCGCCCAACTAGCAATGGATCAACCTGACCAATCCGTTCAATATCTTTATTGGTATATGGTACTTTATGTAAAATATAACGCAACGCATTTAAGCGTGCACGTTTTTTACAATCAGATTTAACTACTGTCCATGGCGCATCCGCGGTATCAGTCGCAAAAAACGTTGCCTCTTTGGCTTTGGTATAACTTTCCCATTTATCCAAAGAAGCCAAATCAACCGGTGAAAGTTTCCACTGTTTCAATGGATGAACCTGACGTTCTTTAAAGCGCCGATGCTGCTCTTTTTGACTAACCGAAAACCAAAATTTAATCAGATAAATACCGCTTCTGGTCAACATTCTTTCAAATTCAGGCGTTTGGCGCATAAATTCGCTATATTCATCCTCGCTGCAAAAACCCATCACATGCTCAACCCCAGAACGGTTATACCATGAGCGGTCAAATAAGACAATCTCGCCTTTGGTCGGCAAATGCTGAACATAGCGCTGGAAATACCATTGACCACGCTCGGTTTCGGTAGGTTTTTCCAAAGCCACTACCCGCGCACCCCGCGGATTCATATTTTCCATAAAGCGCTTAATGGTACCACCTTTACCAGCGGCATCGCGTCCTTCAAAAAGTATCACCAACCGTTGTCCGGTTTCCTTAACCCATGCCTGTAATTTTAGCAACTCAACTTGCAAGCGATATTTCTGCTTTTCATAATTCTTACGTGACATTAAATTTTGATATGGGTAAGCTCCCTTGCGCCAATCTTTTGACAACAAATCATCTGGATTGATTTTTAGAGTCCGCACGGAACCAGTTTTTAGCAATGCTGTCCGTAATGCTTCGGCTTCATCTGGGGATAGCCCACTTAATAATGATTCCAACGAAGAAACTAATTTGGTATTATCTGGATTGTTTTTTGCTGACTCAACCACTTCATTAATGGTTTCAAGATTCCGTTCATTTACAGCCAGCTTAGAGCGTTCAACCTGGAAGGCTTCAATGCCACTTTGCGTAGCATCAGCAAGCACATCACCATCGCTAATTTTACGGGGTTTGTTTATTGCTGAAGATTTATTTCTAACTGCGGTAGTTTTGGGTGTTTTTTTATCCATATAAAAATCCTTCCGTAAATATTATTGACTGATGCTACACAGATAGATTATATTTCAATCATAGATCCAATGGATACACAAAAAGACAATGAAAGTTATCAAAACTAGTTGCCATCTCCATAGCCAAGAACAAGTGTAACTTCAATGATTGGTTAAGGCAATTTAACTAACGAAAGTTAAACCTAATGGAATTTTTAGAGTAACTTAACATTCGCTATTAATTACAGATTTATTTTATCATATTTTTAGAACTAACAAATCAGGAAGATGGCGGATATTCGCAAAATAATATTTAATTCCAACAATGAGCCGATGGTTGCTGATGAATTAAATTAAATTTTTGATCTTGATTATAATATTGCATATGCCATTTGAAATATTTTTGATTCAAAAAGCGGATATCACCGCTATGAATTTTCCACTGTGACCGTGGAGTTGATTGTTGAATATAGTTGGTGATTCCTGATTCATCAGTTACCACTTTCCAATTACGATTGTTTAGAACCATTGTATAATCAACGGTACGAATTAGCGGATGAGGATATAAATAATAATTGACTCCAGCAAATTCGCCTTTGACCACAAATTTTACAGTGACTTGGGCTTGATGTTTGGTAACTTGAGATTTTATAATGCTATAACTTTCGATAAACATTCCACAATCCGGCACGCCAGCATCAGGATAGTCCAAATACATGGCATAGCTTTCCCATTGCGCGTTATTGGCTATTAATTTGATAGTCGTATCAAGAATAACTCCCGCATTTGAAAGCTTTACTTGAGGAGCTGCATTGGGCTGCGTATTTGTTGACACTACTGCATCACTACCAGCAACTATAAAAACTAACAGAGTAACTAATAATAGCGAATGATTTTTCATTGCCAAACCTTTATGCTAAATTTTCAACATCAGCAATAAGCTGGGGTGTCAACTCGTAGTGCTCACTCATTTGTGAATTACTATACACATAGCCTTGCGAACGTTTAGACATTTCCAAATCACATAATAATAACCAAGCATCGTGTTCACTATGGCAAGGAATTATTTCGCTACCAACCGTCTTATTGGGGAGATGCCCATATATCTTTCTTACACACCAGCAGCCAAATAAATCCTGCTCAATTAAGAGCCAATAAAATTTAGCTTTGCGGGTGTGCTCCATAAAAATCATATTACCCTCGTTCGGCACAAAAGATAATTATAGCATACTCCCCCTCTTAACAACCAAGGTCGCCCAAAACAATACCCGCAATCAATTTAACAGTGGTGATAACCAATAGACCGTTCCACCCCAATTGCCTTGGATATTAGCACCGGTGCGATATATTTTATACGTTGAGATTGTTGGATTAAATGAAACCGCTTTACTCCAGATCGCAATCGTCGCCGAGGCTCCAATATCACCACCGGCGTTAGCACCAAAATATTGTTCAATCCCAAAATGGCTATGAAATACGATCAGCGTATATTCGGTAATATAGCCAAGCCCTAAACCAGTACCAACTCGTGCCGTGTCAACATAAATCGCTTTATGTTTAACTTTGTCGAATACCATTCCATCGCCCCAACCACCAGCATACAGTAACAAGTTAAACGTGGTTGTTTCAAATACTCCATAGCCGGCAGCTGATTCCAATTCCGGTTTTAAATCAGGGTATTTTTCAACAAACTCCGTAAGAATCCGATAAGCTGTGTCAAAACTCTGCTGACGATTTCGTTCCAAACCATTTATCACCGCATGGTTAATACTCGCAAATCGAGGATTTAAACGATATTGGTTATCTATCACTTGAAAAGGTGTAAATTGATAACTATTAATGCGCTTGCCGGCACTACTAGCATAATTTATCGTTTCAGGAAAGCAATAAGCTGATGGATAAGTTAACAACTGGCTGTGCGAACACTGCGGAGTCACCAATAAATCGCTTTCTGTGATAAAATACAACGGAGGAACAACTTTGTCTTCATTTCGTAAGGTTGTACACACCCCATCTGGATCAACCGCGGAAAAACATTGGGGTAGATCACCAGCCCAGATTGGAGTCACTACCAAGAAGAGGGACAACTTTAACAAGTTGATGAAATTGATTTTTTTTATATAATTTCCAAATTTAGTCACTAGCACCACCACACACTGTATAAAGGTTAACGATTTACTATGTTACCATATTATGTTAGCAGCAGGCAGAACAAATAATTAACTTACGACTCTTTTTTCGTTTTTCTAATTTTTTTACTTCAAATGACAATAATATTCAATTATACGTTAAGATTTTCAGCTATAATTAGAAACATTTATTAATTATTAATGGGTTATTCTCTATGCAAAAATATTCTTCATCACAAAACACCACCGCAATGCTTGTAATCATGGTTTGCTCGCTCTTTATTAGCGCCTGTGCAACCACCGCTGAAACTCAACAAAAAAGTTTTGCGTGGGATACCTATCAATATCACCTCAGTGAATCACAAATTGAATCGATTAATCAAAATCTATCTAGAGCTCCGCTAAAAAACATTTCAAACACACCGACCGCAGTATTGGTCAGCAAGAGTAATTATTGGAAATTTTTATCAAAAATTGGCGGAAGTTCGTTCTTTAGCGACTATCAATATGGTTTTAGTAAATGCGAACGGGAAAGTTCCGGTGCGTTAACGATGACGGTAGCTGGTGCAGATCAAGAATGTAAAGCTAGTTATTTTGCAGAAAACATACCACTAACTATAACCGCCGTGCAACTGCAAAACCAAACAATTTCGCTATCCCTAACATCTACCGAATCAGCAACACCAAGTGTGCAAAAAGTAGATTATGATACCAACAAAGATTTTATATTTATTTATCAAAAATTACCTAAAGATAATCGTCTATTGATAATTACACCAAATCAATTGGAAATTCCATGGAGTTATTACGATAAAACGCCGCAATCTACCACGCACCAATAAGCTATTTCTAAAAATTTATACCCGCAAAAATATTAGCCATCAATTTTTATAAAGGTTTATTGTGAAAAAAATCACGCTCTGTCTAGCCACGATTATGGCATTATGCTCATTATCCGTTTATGCAGTTTCGCCAACCGCGGCAGCTAACCAGAATAATTCATATATCACGCAATTACAGCAATTAGAACAACACTATCATGGGCATTTGGGCATTGCCGCGATAAATACCGCCAACAATCGTAAAATCTTATTTAATGACGAACAGCGTTTTCCATTCTGCAGCACCGGTAAAGTCATGGTGGTTGCCGATATTTTGAAGAAATCTGAGTCTAATCCACAATTACTACAGCAAAAAATACACTACACAGCTCAAGAAGTAAAAAGCAGTGGTTATGCTCCAATTACCGCCAAACACGTAACTAATGGTATGACTGTCGCCGAACTGGCACGAGCAGCGCTTGATTACAGCGATAATGGTGCCATGAATCAATTATTAAAACTAGCGGGTGGCGTACAAAATGTTACCGAGTTTGCCCGCTCACTTAATGATGATAAATTTAATCTAGTCCGCAGTGAACCACAATTAAATAGCGCTATTCCCGGCGACATTCGTGATACAACCACCCCAGCAGCTATGGCGGTTAGCTTGCAAAAATTAGCCTTAGAATCAGCTTTAATGTTACCCCAGCAGCAACTCTTGCAACAATGGCTCAAAGCTAATACTACTGGTGATAAGAGAATTCGTGCTGGCGTACCGCAGGACTGGATAGTCGGAGACAAAACCGGAACCGGCGATTATGGAACCACCAATGATATTGCCGTAATTTGGCCGCCACATGCCAAGCCAATCGTGTTAGTTATTTATTTCACGCAGGATAAAAAAGATGCTCAACCGCAAGATCAGGTAATTGCTAAAGCCAGCAAAATTATCATTAATGAAATTACCCGTTAGCGAGCAAAAACCAGCCTACTATACTTAAACTGATTCGAAAGACTGCTAGCCGACAAGTGACGACGCTTGCAATTAGTAACTGATGTTACGCATGATAAAGAATTTAATGCTAAGTTATTGATTTTTCCTTATGGTACGCTGATTTTACACAAGCAATCAGCGCGCAAAATCGCCAAACTCAATAATTTAGCGCTAAAATACAGGTGTCTGCGTAACATCCGTTGTAGGTAGTGAGGATTTTGGCAACTCCCAGTATGATAAATCTGGTTGAGTATAGATGAGCTAGTTACGGGCTTTTACGATAAGTTGCTGTAATTGGTTGGTAAAATTTTGCAATTGCAGCGAAGAAAACGGCGGGGGTCCGCCGTTAATTTTTTGCTCATCACGAAGCTGCGCCATTAAATTACGAATCGCCACGGCTTCCTTGATATTGCCGACGGTAAATAATTTACCATAACTACTTAATGCCCACGCACCTTTGGCCACCACCAAATCTGCCAACGGTAAATCGTTAGTAATGACCAAATCATTCTCAAGCACCTGTTCAACTATATATTTATCAGCTTCATCCAGCCCCGCTGCTACTACCACCAACCTAATCAAAGGTGAAAGCGGTAATTGCAAAAAACTATTGGCAACTACTATCGTTTCAATTTGTTCCCGCTTTGCAGTCCGAAAAATAACCTGCTTAATCGGCTTAGGACAGGCATCGCCATCAACTAAAATCCGCATTTAATCCAGCAACCTTAATAGCTGTTCTTCAACCTGCAACGTAACTTTGTTGGCCGCATCTTTCATCATTTCACTCATTACTTCTTCCGGACGATAGCGTTCACCCTCTATACCAAAGAAAATAATATTATCGATCTTAATCCCAAGAACTTCCGCTAGTGCCAATGATGGTGAAACACCCAAATTATGCGAGGAGAGCATGCCGGAAAAGCCAATGATTTCTTTGGCTTGCAAGACATAAATATTGCCAGTTTCCAGTAAATTGGTTTTTACCATATCAACCAAAATGATATGTTCATAATCCTGCTGCAGCCATATTAATAAATCCAAACCGGGGCGATTCTCAGATTCAATGTGCAGCTTCCCACTTGCCAGATGCTCTTTGAGACTCTCCAAATGAGAAAGCTGGTCGGCAACTAGCCAACCAGCTTGATCATCGGCAAAAGGAGAACCTATTCCTAATACCAGTACTTTCATTTACTTGCGCGTAACATTTAACGTCAAGAAATGTGCCGAACATGAAATACATGGATCATAGTTACGAATAACCATTTCAGCATGCAATTGGATTTCATGATCCGGACGATCCAAACCAAATTTTTCCAGAGCGACTCTCAAGTCAGCTTCCATGCATGGTAAATTTTGTGAAGTTGGAGCAGAAATCCGAATTTTGGTAGCTAATCCATTGGCATCAGTAGACATCCAATCAATTTGCATACCTCGAGGCGCTTCTACAGCGTTCCACGCTTCACCGGCTGCAACCTTTACTGGAACAGAAGGAGTTTCGGTATAAGAATAAGTCTCACACAATTGCAAAGCTCGTTCAATTGCCCAGTAACCTTCAACCGCCCGCGCAATGATTGAGTGGAACATATTATTACTTGGAAATTTAACCCCGGTCGCATTAGCCAAATCCTGAATATGTTTCGGCAAGCGATCAAAATTAAGATTAAGCCGTGATAATGGCCCCAACAAAATCGGCTCATCATTAAGCGTTGTTGCATGCAGCGCTGTTGATTGTGGCGCGTGGAACTCTTTGAAGTGATTACCATACTCACTTACCGGAAACTCTTCACCGGCTGACGTAATAATGCGATCTGCAAGTACCGGATACTCAGTCGGGTGACGTAAACTTACTTGTAGAAATGGAATAGTAACATCAGGGAATTTCAAGGTTGAAACAAATTCAAGCGCCCCCTTGGCATCTTCCAACGCGGCTTTAAGACGTGGAATAAATGCTTTTACCACAGATTCTCTTGGAGAATGCCAAAACCCACCAACTTTTACACCATTTGGGTTTACCGAGCGACCACCAAACAATTTCATAATATCATTACCTAAATGTTGTAACCGTACACCACGCAATACTTCATTTGGATAATCTTTTGCCATTTCTATACCAGATTTATATCCCAAGAAATCTGGAGCAGCCAACAAATGGACATGCAAATATTGTGAATGAATCCATTGTCCTAACATCATTAATAAACGCGCATCGTTAACCCACGCTGATTTCTCAACCTTAAAGATTTTCTCCATTGCACCAGACATACTAGTTTGATAGGCTAATGGGCAAATTCCACAAATCCGTGCCACGGCATCAATAATATCATTGGGTTCACGACCTTCAAGAAATTTTTCAAAATAACGCGGTGGCTCATAGATCCGAACATCGCATTTAGTAATTTTGCCATTCGTAATTTCCAAATCCAACGCGCCCTCGCCTTCAACGCGAGCCAGAATAGGCACCTCAATTTTTGTTGTTTTATCCATGAATTATTCTCCTCTAAAGCCGGCATCTTGGCTATTAATAAATTGGAATTTGTGCGTAATCTGCTGCTCGCTTAAACCCATTTCGCGCAACTTATTTTTCATTGCCGGAATATTAGCATATTTGGATGCGCCGTAACAACCATAGCAACCGCGACCTAATGAAGGACATAATGCCTCGCAACCATTAGCAACAACAGGTCCCAAACAAGGTTCGCCTTTAGCAACCATTACACAAGTAATACCAGCATGTTTACATGTTACACAAACCGGATCAACATTTTTCTCTGGTTCAACCCCAAACAAAACTGAACGCACCGCATGCAAAATTTGACCAGTATTGATTGGGCAACCAGGAATCTCAAAATCAACAGAAACGTAAGCGCTAATTGGTTTAGCCGTTGTCAAATCCTGTTCAATTATAACATCGGTATGCTGCGGATATACATCATGTTGCCATCTAGAAAGTTCTTTGGCATCGGTAAAATTGCGTAATGACTGGATTCCACCAGTTACAGCACAAGCACCCATACAAATTAAATACTTTGCTTTTTCGCGAATCATCTCTAGACGATGCACGTCATGATGAGTATTTACCGAACCTTCAATAATCGCCAAATCAACTTCAGCAAACTCATCCAAAGGTCCAGCTTCGGCAAAATGAACTACATCAACCAAAGTCGAGAGTTCAAGTAACGAAACTGCATCATTTATCATTGCCAATTGACAACCATCACAAGAACTGAATTTATGTACTGCTACTTTAGGACGTGCCGACAAACCTAATAATTTATCATGAGCTGACATCTTATAGTCCTTTCACTTCTAATAATTTTTCACACGCAGGATATGGATAAACTGCACCATCTTTACAAATGAATTGTGAGCCTAATTGGCAGTGTCCGCAATGACCAATAGCACATTTCATGCTCCGCTCCAAGCTAACAAATACATTTTCAGGTTTAACACCCGCAGTAATAAAGGCTTTGGCAACACCAATCATCATTGGCTCAGGACCAACCGTCATTACCACCGTATTGGCAAAATCAATATCCATTTCAGGAATGAAATTTGTTACATAACCTTTACCCCAAGTCCATTTACCGTTATCAACCGGATCAGCAGCACTAGTTGCCATCATCACGGTAGTATTCGGTGAATTACTCCAGCGGGTGTACATTTCATCATAAATCAATAAGTCTGAAGTACGAATACCGTGCAAGACAAACAATTTACCGAATTCATCACGGTTTTTCAAAACTTCTTCAGTTGCAGCGACTAATGGAGCATTTCCCAAACCACCGGTCACAATAACAACATTTTTGCCTTTCGCTTGTTCCATTGGCCATGCAGTACCAAACGGACCACGAATACCCAATTTATCACCGGCTTTAAGTTTCATCATACCTTTGGTAATCCGACCAACTACCTGAATAGTATGCTCAAACCGACCCGGTTGATGGTTACGGTCATTAACAATCGAAATTGCAACTTCACCAACACCATACAAATAAATCATATTAAACTGACCCGGACGGAAAACATATTTGCTCTCAAGCGCTGGATCGGTAAATTTCATACGAATTGTAAAAATATCATGATGTTCTTTGATAAATTCAACAACCTCTGCCTCATACGGCGTATAAGCATCATCTGTGTATAACATATTTAATCTCTCTTATTTACAAATGGCGTTAATTTCTTCAGTTACATCAATCTTAACTGGGCACCAAGTCACGCAACGTCCGCAACCCACACAACCTTTAGTGCGGAATTGATCGCGCCAAGTTGAGAATTTATGGGTTAACCATTGACGGTAACGATATTTCGGATCTTCACGATAGGTATCACCGTGGGTGTAGCTATGATCAATACTGAAACAAGAATCCCATTCGCGGGTATGATTGGTTTCTGTTCCCAATACATTTGGCTCATCACGCTCAGTATGACAGAAGCAAGTTGGACATACTTGAGTACAGCTACCGCAAGAATAACAACGGCTGGCAACATCATCCCATTGAGGGTGTTCCAGATTTGCCATTAATTTAGCCTCAACTTCTTTGATTGGCGGAATAGATTTAGTTTGAGATTTGGCTGCATGATGGATTTTATCCAAAGCATTTTGGGCTTGCAAGCCACTAGCCGCTACCACGTCTAATTTATCTAATAACGCCCGACCTTTGTCAGAGCCAACTTCAACCACAAAACCTTCGCCTTCCAGCTCAGTCATAGATAAATCAAAACCTTTATCAGCAATCGGTGCATCACCTAGTGATACGCAGAAACAATTTGAATGTGATTTGGTACAGTTCATGGCAATCAAAAATTGATTTTCACGACGTTTAACATAACGCACATCGTTGTATGAATTTTCCATAAATACACGATCTTGAATTTCAATACCGCGTAAATCGCAAGGACGCACTCCAAATACGGCAATTTTCTCAACTTCAACCACCGGCTGAAATGCTAATTTACCAGCGGCATCGCGAGTAACTTTCCAAACATTCTCTTTAGCTTTGAACAACATCGGTTTTACAGAAGTTGTCGGCAAAGTAAAGCCAAAAGCGTGTTTATGCTCAGATTTAGTGACTTTATAACTGGCAGGGGCTTGTTCATCATGGAACCCCCATGGCAATTCTGCTGATTTATTTAAAGTTTCGTAACTAATTTCACCGGCATGATGTCTTGGTGCTACGCATTTATAACCATCGGCCTTTAGTGCGCTTAACATATCATCAATCCGCTGATGAGGTAAAAAATAATAGTGACTCATAAAGCCTACTCCCAACTTATTAAAAATTTGAAAAAATTTCGGCACTAACTCTTGAGGGTTACTCAAAAACCACACCTGCCACAAGTTTAATCGCAAGATTATATCAGATTTTGCCGTATCGTAGCGAACTAAATTCGTCAAATATAACCCACTAAATTAGTCTGTTATACTCAATAACCTCATTAATCTCAGATTATTATACATTAACAACTAGCTGGCGCAAAACTTTCGCCATCCCCATAAACAGTTGTAATTACAAATAATAGCGCACCGGATAACCGGCAAGTTCAAATTTACCTGCCAACTGTTGCAAAAACACTAAATCCAGCGGGCTAACCAGTTGTCCCTCTGCCAAAGCTGGCGGTCGTGCAACTGAGTAAAGTAAAACCCCAGCAAGTTCTAAATGTAAATCATTAAGAAACTCTACAAACGCCTCAATCTCACTAACATCCGGGTTCTGTCCTGCGGTTTTAAACCAACAACTTTGGATATAGGTTTTACATAAGCGAACCGCTACATTTAGGCGACTCGACAAATTTTCAACTGACAGCTGCACTTGATTAACCAACGCCCCACCATGCGGTGTAACCCGATCAATTTTAAACCAAACCTCGCCATTGCAGCCATTTAAAATTGCTAAACCTTCTTGTACCTGCGGTTTATGCACCTGACTACCATTGGTTATCAATACTGTTTTCGTTTCATTACCAATGAGATAGCGCTCACGAAGATTTGCGATTAATTGACAAACTGCCGCAAATTGCGGTGATAATGTTGGTTCGCCATTGCCAGCTATACAAATATCCTTGAAAAAGCGTAATTCCGAAGCAACATAAGTTTCCATAAAGTCGCCAGCTGTTATCCACTCCAGCATATAAATCAATTCGGCTTCCAATACCGCTAAATCAATATCCTCGGGCTTGCCCCGTACCAGATTCTCTACCTGACAATAGACACAGCGCCAATTACAGCTACGATTAAGATTTAAATTTATTCCTAATGACACCCCTTCCGAACGGCGGGACACCACCGGATAAACGTAACGGCAATCAGCAAAATGCCGGTCATGATTAGCGTAATTCAAAGTCTCACTCATATTAATCCTAAAAAAATCAGATGGGGTAGTTTCCCCATCTGATCTGCTTAACTTTCTTTATGTTTGGTTATCAATAAAATTGGAATATCGGTATCGTGCGCCAAATCTTCAGCAATCCCACCGGTAATAAAATGCGAAAATGAACCCAAATGGTGTGAACCAAGGATAAATAAATCGGCTCCAAAATCCTGCGCATCTTCAACAATTAAACTGGCAATGTCTGAGCCATAGTTTTCGATTAATTTCACCTCTGCTTTTACGCCCTCTTTATCCAAACGCGCCTTGACTTGATCAATCAAAGTTTTACCGATATTGATTAAAGCGTCCTTTAATTCGGCAACCCCAACCATTTCAATTCCAAAGGTAACCTGCTCCAGATTTACCACATGACCAATCCGTAATTCTCCGCCAGTGGCTTTGGCTAAATCAATGGCCTCGACCAACACTTTATCGGAAATATCGGTATTATCCAGTGGTACATAGATTTTTTTAAACATTTTAGCCTCCTTCTGTCGTGTAGACATATTATTTGCGATGTATTATATCAGAATCTGAAACCCAAAAACAGTAATTTCCTATTGCAGTGCAATAAAATTACCTTAACAGGCAACTACAGCGAGATTGGCTATCAACCAAACTCCGAGTATAGTATAATTAAGGATTATTATTTTCAGAACCCAATCTAATGCAGCAACAATTAAAACTAAAACCGCTTATTTCGTTACTTGGCGCTACGATCTTGCTTTTTGCCATGATGGTGTTTGTTGGGCGTGTCCTCATCCCTTTCATTGCCGCGTTGATCCTTGCCTACATCTTAAATCCAATGGTTGATAAAATGGAGACTCGTCTCTCAATGCCACGCAAGTATAGTGCGTTAATTTTCTCACTATTGGTCCTATTAATCTTTGTGGCAATTCCAGCTTATATGATTCCGGTGCTGATTAATCAGTTCAAAATTGTGATGGATAAGACACCGCAAATCATCGCAATTATTAATACCAACATCCTAAGTAAACTTAATTTGCAATTAGGCACCCACGTATCGCTGGATTTGGAAAGTCTTAAAGCAATGGTTTTAGAGCACCAAACTCAAATCACCGACAATCTGGACGCCGTCTCCAACGTTGCCAAAAATGGAATAATCTTGATTGAAATTGTGGTGTATATTATCTTGATTCCATTTGCAACTTTTTATTCGATTATCAATTGGCACAATATTCTTAAATTTTTTGATGAGTTGATCCCTCGTTCATTCACCGTGCCGATGCGACGTTTATTTAAAGATGTAGATGTGATGTTGTCTTCTTATTTGCGTGGACAATTCTCGGTAATGTTGATTATGGCCAGCTATTATGCGGTTGGCTTAAACATCGTGTCCTTGCCCTCTGGTACCGCAATCGGCATCGTTACCGGTTTGTTGGTATTTATTCCGTATTTAGGAGTCTTATCCGGATTAATGTTTGCAATGTTTATCGGCCTATCACAATTTAGTGGCGCTGGTAATCTACTTGCCATTTTCATAGTATTTGCGATTGGACATATTCTAGAAGGCGGTTTGGTAACTCCGTTTATGGTTGGCGGGCGGATTGGGCTTAATCCGATTATGATAATTTTATCGTTGATGGTTTTTGGCAAGTTATTTGGACTAATTGGTGTGCTATTGGCACTGCCATTATCAACTATTACCGTGGTTTTATTACGCCATGCCAAGCAGTATTATAAAAGCACTCATTATTACAAAGATGCAATTTAATGAGTCAGCAGTTACTAGATTTATTTCGCCACGAATGTGAATTCTCCAACTATATTGCCACTGGAAATGAAATTACCGTTGCTAATTTACAGAGCTTTTCCAGCCAATTTAGTCACATTTATGGTGAAACACTGAGTGGTAAAACTCATCTCCTAAAAGCTTGGGTGAATCTGGCAAATCAAAAATACCATAATGGCATTTATCTTGATGTTAAAACAGAGCCATCGGCGGAGTACTTAGCAGCACTAAACATTGATGAATTTCGGTTTATCGCAGTTGATAATATCGACTATCTACAAGAAGAACAGCAAATTGAATTATTTAACCTATTTAACCACATTAAACTTAATCAAAAAAATAATTATCTGCTGACTAGTTCGACAATTAATCTCAATTTCTCTACGCTGCGAAGTGATTTAAAGACGCGAATCCATTCCGGATTGGTATTTGCCCTAAAAAACCTGACTGAAGATGAGCTATTAAATGCCCTAACAATTTACTGCAATCGCGAAAGCATCGGCATTGGCAATAATGAATTAAAATACATGCTAACTCATTATACCCGCAATCTAGGCTTATTAATCAAGCAAATTCAGAATATTAGTCAAACTGCCACTATTGAAAAAAGGCCAATAACCACCCATTTTATCCGGCAATTAATGGCAAATTCGGTATAATTATTTCGGTTTCCAAAGTCGTAGAATTAAGCAACTCTCATCATCATAAAAATAAAGGTCTGGAAAATTCCAGACCTTTATTTTTATTCATCATCCATCATATCTTCAAATTCATCATCCATGGCTTCCAAATCAATATTCTCATGTTCAGCAAAGCTATCCAAGAAACTCTTTAATTTTTCAGCACGGTTGGGCTGGCGCAATTTGCGAATTGCCTTCGCTTCAATTTGACGAATCCGCTCACGGGTTACATCAAACTGCCGTCCGACTTCTTCCAAAGTATGATCGGTTAATGTATCAATCCCAAACCGCATGCACAAAACCTTAGCTTCCCGCGGCGATAAAGTGCCCAGCACATCACGCACAGTCTTTTTAAGGCTATAATCAACGCCATGTTCGGCAGGAATCACAGTTGATTTATCTTCGATAAAATCACCGTAACTAGCATCGTCTTCGTCACCGATTGGTGCATCCATCGAAATTGAATCATAGGCAACCTGATAAATTTTCCGCACCTTTTCTTCAGAAATATCCATTCGCTCGGCTAACTCTTTAGTTAGCGGCTCACCAGATTTTTCCTGTAGTAAGCGCCGATGTTCCTTACTCATTTTATTAATGGTTTCAATCATATGCACCGGAATCCGAATCGTCCGTCCCTGATCGGCAATCGCACGAGTAATTGCCTGACGAATCCACCAGGTCGCATAGGTTGAAAATTTAAACCCTTTCCGATATTGGAATTTATCAATCGCCTTTATCAAGCCGATATTACCCTCCTGAATCAAATCCAAGAAATGCAAACCACGATTGGTATATTTTTTAGCAATTGAAATTACCAAGCGCAGATTCGATTCCACCATATCGGTACGCGCTTTCTTTTGCTCTTTTTCGGCACGCATCAATTGGCGGAAAAGTTTCTTGATAGTAGCAACTGAAATTTGTAAATCATCGGCGACCGCGGCAATTTTACTTTGGCGCTCTTGGATGTCAAATTTAATACTATCAAAACTTTCGGCGTATTTCTTGGCTGGAACATGAGTTTCAACCCAGCTAGTTTCGTTACCAATAAACTCTTTACGGAAACGATCCTCCGGCATTTTGATTACTTCACATGCCAGATGGAAAATTTCATTTTCAAAATGTTTAATTTGACGATGTGATTCGCGCAGCACATCACAGAAAATTTCAATTTGTTTATTGGTAAAACGAATTTTATTTAACTGCTCAGTTAATTCAACTAAAATTTCTTCATACTGTGGTGAGTTCGAAGTATAACGTTTGATAACCTTATTTTGTTTTTCAACCAGTTTATCAAATACCACAAAAAATTCAGCCGTACCGGCACGTAGTTTTTCTAGTGCAATTCCTGATAAATTTTCATCATCCTCATCATCAGAAAAATCGCTATCACTCGCAGTGTTCGCGTTAGCATCGTCACCTTCATCACCAATCAACTCATCAACAAAATTTTCAAGCTTTATTTTGCCGGCTAATACATCTTGATAAGTTGCCGAAATTTGATTAACGATTTTTGGACAATCTGCAATCGCCGAAATCATTGATTGAATACTTGATTCAAGTTTACGGGCAATTTCTGCTTCATCAGTTTTATCCAATAAATCATAGGTACCAATTTCACGCATATACATCCGCACCGGATCAGTTGTCCGTCCAAATTCATTGGATGCCGCAGTACTGGTAAGAATTTTCTCGGCTTCTTCTACCGCAAATTCATCATCATTTACCGTAGCTGAAGACGTTCCAGAAATCAACAATTCCTCTTGGCTTGGTTCGTATTCGAAAACTTTGATTCCAATTGTTTCAATCATCATAACAATCTGTTCAATAATTTCTGGATCAGTCACATGATCCGGCAGATTATCATTAATTTCAGCATTGGTAACGTAGCCACGCTCCTTACCTTTGCCCAATAAGTAATGCAATTTAGTTTTTTGCTCTTCAAGCTTACGTAGTTCTTCAGCAGAAAGATTTTCCGCTCCAAAATCAACCAGGCGCATTAATTTATTAACGTCATTACCATCTTCTTTGGTAAATTTACGCATTGAGCGACCTTTACGAGTTTTACCGCGCTCAAGAGCGTCACCACTAATCTCATCATCTTCAAAATCATCAAAAACCGGACGCTTTTTCAAAGCTGCTGCTTGTTCATTAGAAGGTTTTTTGTTGACTTTACTCATTAATAATTTCTTTCTTCTTAAATTAAAGTGAATGCCAGACTATAGCTATAGGTTCAGATCACTAAGTTTTAATTATAGCGTAATGCTATACCAACCATTTACAATTGTTAACTTACTGATTAAAATATTTTTTTGCCTGCTCTAAATAATAGAACATTGATATTATAGTCAATACCACCGCCAGTAACATCAGAATGTTACCCAAGGTATTGGTGTTATAATCCAATAATAAAAAGCCGATTGCGCCCATTTGACTGGCAGTTTTAAGCTTACCAACATAAGCAACCGCGACACTCTTACCTTCTCCAAGCTGCGCCATCCACTCTCTGAGTGCAGAAATGGCTATTTCGCGAACAATAATAATAATTGCTGCAAACATGAAGGTACGATGTAGATTAACCAACACCACTAAACTAGCCGCCACTAAGGCTTTATCTGCCACCGGATCTAAAAATGCACCAAAATTAGACTCCAGTTTCATTTTTCTAGCTAAATAACCATCCAGATAATCAGTAGCCGCTGCCACAATAAAAATAATGGTTGCCACTAGGTTTTTGTAGGGCATAATCAAAAGCGAGTCCGGTAAATAATAAACTCCCACAAAAAATGGAACCAATATTATTCTTAACCAGGTCAGCAAGGTTGGAATTGGTATTTTTTTAGCCATGATACTGTCTTTATCGGAGATCCCCAAAATCAGTGCACAATTTGTTACAAAAAAATAACTAAGCCGATACACCAAGCTTAGCCATAATGATGGTTAAAAAACCATGCCGTTATTTATGAAAATAATTATAAATTTTAAGTGCCTGATTTAAACCCACCCCTTTAACCTGCTGCAATTCTTCAATGCTAGCAGCAGCAACTGCTTCAGCGCTGCCCAAGAAAGCAATCAGCATTTTTCTACGTGCCGCACCAATTCCCGGAACGTCGTCCAATCGCGAGCGGCTCATTTGGTTAGCTTGTTTTTTTCGATGACCGGTAATTGCGAATCGATGCGCCTCATCACGGAGTGCTTGCAAAAACCTAAATAATAGTGGTTCTTTACGAAATTCAAGCCGAAGTTTATCACTTAAAATAATTTGATCCAGCAGTGGATCACGGTTATCGCCTTTAAAAATTGCAATAGCTTTGATTTTACCACATAACCCCAATTCCGAGAGCAAGTTTTTAGTGCATTTCAACTGCAGCTCACCGCCATCAACTAGAATTATTTCCGGCAACGGCAACTCTTGATTACCTAAACGCCGCCGCAAAGTATATTCCAAAGCGGCTAAATCATCACCATTAATCGACTGTGGTAAATTATAGCGCCGGTATAAAGAATGATTGATTTTCCCGGCAGAATATACCACCATTGAAGCTACCGCATTATTTCCCTGTAAATGACTGGTATCATAACATTCAACCCGAACCACAATTGCCAACTGTAATAATTGTGCTAATTTATTTGCTGCTGCTTGATATATGTGGTCAATTTGAATTTTTTCAATTATTTTTTCTAAATTAGCCAGTCCCATTTGCATTAATTCATAAATCCTACCACCACCGATTGGACGAAGATTCAATTTAAAACTGGAATGTAGTAATTGTTGCAGTTGGCTATCCGGTAAATGGCTGGTAAAAACCAATTGCGGCGTATCACCATCCGCGTAGTAACTAGCCCAAAAGGCCTGATTTAATTCATCAAAACTACCACCCAAACGATGATCAAAGTGTTTATCTCCGACATACAGCCCATTGCGCACCAGAATGATATAAACAAAAAACCATCCATCACTCTCACGAAACAATACAATATCGCAATTAAGCGGGGTTTGGCTGTCACTAATGATTTGCCGGCTTTGTAACTGTTTAAGCATGGTAATTTGATCGCGATAAATACCGGCTTCTTCGAAATCAAGATTTTCAGCCGCCCGATACATTTTTGCCGCAATCTGTTCAATCAAACTAACATAATTACCACTGAGAAACTCTTGCGCTGCATCGATATTCTGACGATAGTCCTGGCGGCTAATTTTATTGACACACGGAGCCGAACATAAATTAATCTGGTGCAACATACAGGCACGTGAACGATTGGCAAAGCTGGCATCGTTGCAAGTTCTTAATTTGAATAATTTTTGCAAAAAATCCAGACTCTCACGAACCGCGGTGGCATTGGGATATGGTCCAAACAACATGCCATCGGCAGCAGATTTACCGCGAAAATATTCAATCCGCGGATACTCATGTCCGGAAATTCTTAACGATGGATAACTCTTATCATCGCGAAAAATAATGTTATATTTAGGCTTTAGAGTTTTGATTAAGTTATTTTCAAGTAATAACGCCGAGGTTTCATTTTCAGTGACGGTTATTTCAATTTCATGAATCTTACTGACCATCAGAAAAATGCGTGGCGAAAGAGTGATACTTTTTTGAAAATAAGATTTAACGCGCTTTAATAAACTATTGGCTTTACCAACGTAAAGTAATTCACCGGCTTTATCATAATAGCGATAAACCCCCGGAGAATCCGGTAACTCCTTTATAAACTCACCACCAGCATCATTGGTTAAACGCATATCATTGCAACCACAAACTTAAAGCCAGCCCCAACCATAGTACCCAGCCGATATGATTATTAAACAGGAATGCGTGAAAACAGCGCAACCGTTCTTGCTGGCGAATCTGAAAATAAACATAAATTATTAATAGCAATACCAAGAAGCAGCCACAATCAAAAAACCAACCCAATTGTTCGCGATAACCAATGCTCCACAACAAGATTAAAAATCCGGCATAACACAACATAATTATGGTTATCACTGCTTTACCAAAAGTTAAGGCTGACGTTTTGATGCCGATTTTGCGATCATCAGCGATATCAACTAAGGCATAAATGGTATCATATGCCAGCACCCACAATAAATTAGCCACAAATAACAAGACCGCGGTTAACGGCACGACTCCCCGCGCTTCGACGAAAGCCATTGGTATTCCAAAGCTAAAAGCAATTCCCAAATAAAGTTGCGGAATCGCAAAAAACCGTTTAAAAAAGGGATAGCTCAGATAAATAATTAGTGCCGGAATCGACCATAGCAAAGTATTTGGTGAAAGAAAGACTATAGCAAGCGCAAAGGCCAACAGGCTCAGCACTACTGTCGTCAACAATGCCGCTTTTTTGCTAATTGCACCGGTCACCAGCGGACGATTCTTGGTACGTTCAACTTGTCCATCAAATCCGGCATCAGCATAATCATTTATCGCACAACCGGCCGCACGGGTCAAAAATACTCCCAAGCTAAATACAATCAATATCGTTAACGGAGGTAAACCATGATAAGCCAACCATAAGCCCCACCAAGTAGGCCACAGTAATAATAGTGTGCCAATTGGTTTATCAAATCTGATTAAGCGCAAATAATCCTGCAACATTCAAAATCCATTTTAAGATATATCGAAATGCGTTATTGTATCTTAAAAACCGCCTGATCCGCCATATTGGCATTATTAGCACAAAAATATAGCGCAAGCCAATTCGCCAGTATCAATTTATTTGAGATAAAAAGCCGCATCAAAATCTGGTATTCATTGCTATAATTCGAGTACTATGCAAAAACACAACAACTCTATCAAACAATTAAAAATATTTCATAAAGCTTAAACTGACTACATATATTTGCTAAATACACTATCTAAAACAAGTTGGTAGCCACATTGAGATTATGGATAGCTTTTAGTGTACATGATTATAATTTGCGATAAATCTTATTACAAGCATGAATTTTAAAAGCCATGCTTGAATTAATTTATATGAATTTGTAAAAAAACTACACAAATACTACCAAATCAATTAATAATATAGTCTGTAATCTCAACAACAAAATAACTTGGAGGAAATCACACATGAAAAAAGTATTGAATATCACTTTGGCACTAAGCTTTAGCATATTAATCTCCGGCTGTGCAACTAAAATAGACCCAACGACCAAGGCACCGGGCTTTTTACCAAATTACAGTCTGTTAAAACCGATCCCCAGCCCAGATGGAACCCAAATATACAGTTACAAAGATCCCAAAGCACAAATTAGTGACTATCATGCTGCATTGTTAATGCCCGTTGCGCTGTATCAAACAGCAACCGAAAGTGGGGTGACAGCGGCACAAATTGAGCAGGCGCGGGAAAATATTGATCAGGGAATCAAACAAATAGTTAGCAAAAAACTCCCACTTACCACTAAATCCGGACCGGGCGTTGCGCGGGTAAATATAGCCATTACCGGGGCTGTTCTGGAGGGCGATGGTTTCTCAGTCCGTAATCTGGTGCCAATATCGGCTGCCATCAAATTGGCATCAATGGCAACCGGATTAGATAATAAAAAACCAGTCATGGTTGTAGAAATCAAAGTTGTGGATAGCCAAAGTGAAAAATTACTGAAAGAAACCGTTACAACGATCAGCGGAGAAAAATTCCGCATGAATAGCAATGCAGTTGAAGAATTTCAGAAACTCGCTACTGAATGGGTACAGCAAGCGTTAACCTATTCAAGTAAAAACTAATTACTGCAACAATAACTTGATAATCTGCTTAATATAAGGGGGTATGTACCATTGAACATGCCCCCATTTTAAATACCACAATCACTTCTGTTTGCGAATTGGAGCCTTACGTACTTTGGTTTCTAATAATGCGTCATCACCGGCTACCGTATCAGTTGATTGAATAGCCTGCGATAATTGTGCAACAACTGCTTCAACCTCCGGTACATAGCGTCCGCCAGCGGTCAGAATTTCGCGAATCGAATCAACTACCTCATCATGGATGCCATTAACCTTAACATATTCACGCAAAGAATCAAGCGCAATCTGGCGATCATAGCGTACCACCATTGCCTGATTTTTGATAATTTCATGAATATCTTGGTCACGTAGTTGCGGATCCAATTTTTTAAGATTCTGTACCGCTAAGCGAATAACCAGCTCATACATCACATGACGAATATTCTGTACCAATATCAAAAAGCGCACCATTGCTTGAATATGCGATTTTAATGGAATATTGGTTTTAATTTCTTCGATATGTTTATCCATTAGGGCTTTACGATCCAACTGAGTTTCACTTGGGATAAACCGCGGCACCTCTTTATCGGTTCCCCAAAATTTTTGGATCATTGGGTTTCCCCACAGGCTAAAGAAAATTTGCTCGGTGATATTATCCCGTAATTTAGTCGCATTCACCAAGTATTGATTGACCATCTCGGCGGTACTATTTTGCCATTGTAAAAATGGATTATCTTCAGTTATCTCCACACGTTTATCACTAACTTTATCAGCGGCAGTAGCAAACATTTTTACCCATGGATTAACATTATCCGCAAACAAAGTATAGCTCATCCGTAATGGGCGAATATTTTTAACTTTTTCAGATACTTCTGGACCAGCAAAAATATTAAACCATGGATGGACAAATTTATCATACATAAAACTTAAGGTTTCTGAAGCTTTAGCAACCGTAGCAAACGCACGGTCATCTTCAACGGAGTTGTAACCCAAAGCCTTAATATCCTCAATTGTCCGCGGCTCATAATGAGATTCAAGCTTACCACTCACTTCAGCGCCTTCCGGAGTATCAATTACCAATTCATACAATCCAGGTGCTAAAATATCAATGGTGTCCATATTTTCAACAAACAATTCATCTTCACGTTTACCAACTTTGGTCGCGGTAAAAATAGCCAAATGGCCAACTTTGTGATTTAAGCAATAAACAATAGTTTTACCACTGGCGCGAATTTCTTCAGCATCTTTATATAAATCGGCAATCCACCCTGCAGATTGTGCCGGTGGACTAATGTTATCACCATCGGAAACAAAGGTAATTAGTGGCGAGGTAATCAACCGCGGATCCAACCGGATACCATCGGCAGTGGTCAAATTACCGGTAGTCAACTGATTGCCGACAAATAATTTATCCACCAACCACTTGATTTCCGGGGTATTAAACTGAATAAAATCCCCCCACCATTTTTCAAATTGCAAATAGCGTTCGCCATCATTATCAATATTGGCAAACAAATCATACTGCTTACTCCATAAAAAATTAGCCGGATTCAATAAGTCAAAGTTTAATATTAGATAGGTTCCATCAAACTTACCGCCACCTAAATCACCCAGAAATGAATTTATCCATGAACCGCCAACCAAACCACCGGTATAGCGCATCGGATTGGAACCACGAACACCATTCCAATACGACAATGGTGAACCGGCAATTAAAATCGGACCAAAGATATCCGGGCGCTGCATCGCGCTAAACATCGTCAAATAGCCGGCGGCACAATTACCAATCGCACACATTTTTGGACTATCAGGATGACGGTTGGCAACTTCTTCATAAAATTTAACTTGCCCACGGATAATATCCTCATAGGTTTGCCCCTCAACCGGAGTAGCATTAAATCCGACAAAATACACCGGATGCCCATTTTTTAAAGCATCGCCAATTTCACTGTCTTTTTTAAATCCACCGATACCCGGTCCCTGCCCGGCTCGTGGATCCTGAATTACGTATGGACGTTTAGTATTATCGGTTACCACACCAGTTGGTGGCAACATCCGTGCCAACCAATAATTGATTGGCCGATCAAAATCTTTACCATCCATGAGTTTTTCAAAGGCAAAATTAAGCACTGTTGAAGATGGATCATTGGTCATATCGACCATTTCATTACCGCGCTTTCGCATCACATCCAAAAATAACGCACTGCGTTGGGCATAATCAGTAACATAATCCTGAAATTGTTTAGCTACATTGGTTAACGGGATTCCGCCGTTCAACTCTGGGAACTTAAAATTCGCAAATTGGTTATTAAACATATCAGCTCCTAGCATTTATATTAAATTAAATAATTCAACTACATTGTATGCAATCATCAATTCTTCATTGGTTGGAATAACGTAAACCGGAATTTTCGAATCTTTGCCGCTAATTAAATGCGGCATCCTTCCACCAACTGCGTGTTGATTAGCCTCTTTGTCCAAGGTAATTCCTAACCAACTCAATTTGCTAATAATTCGCTCCCGAAAGGCGGCATCATTTTCACCAATTCCGGCAGTAAATACCAAACCATCCAGTCCTTCAAGCGCGGCAGCATAAGCACCGATATACTTCAATACATCATATTCAAAATATTGCAGTGCTTGGACTGATTCTTCACTATGACTGGCTTCAAGAACCTGCATATCTTCAGATAAGCCCAAAGAAGCCCCCAATAACCCACTGTGTTTTTCCAGCTCAAGTTCAAGACCTTCCGCCGTATAAAACCCTTCTTTAAGCAGATAAAACACCGCATCGGCAGGAAAATCTCCCGAACGGGTGGCCATCGGCACACCGGTAATTGCACCAAACTGCATTGAAGTATCAATACTTTTACCATCTTTCATCGCGCATAAACTGGCACCACCCCCCAGATGTGCAACCACCACTTTTTTGGCAGTTGGCATTACCGCGGGTAGTTGCCGGCTAATATAGGCATACGAAATACCATGAAAGCCCCAATGGCGGACACCTTTAGCAATAATTTCCGGCGGCACCGGATAAAATTCGGCCACTTTCGGCATCGTCCGATGGAAAGAGGTATCAAAGGTCGCGCTTTGTTTAATCGTTGGAAAGGCTCGCGCCAAAGCCCGTGCCCCCTCAACTTCAAAATGCTGGTGGGTTGGTTCGATCCGGCTCAAACCGTCCAGATACTCTAGATTTTCACTATCTAGAATTGTGGCGTTAAGAAACTTATCACCGCCCAAGACAATTCGGTGTCCGGCATACCCAATATCAACCGCTGGAAATTTTTGTTTTAAAATTCCAATTAAATGAGTCAATGCCGCCTCATGTAATATTGCTCCCGGGAAATTCTCGCTATATAATGCGACACCCTGACTATCTTTAAATTTCAAGACTGCCGCCGTTGACATTCCACTAAAACCACCTTGAGCAGCTAACTCCGGTCGCGCTGCACTAAGAACATAAAGTGCAAACTTTAAACTGGTTGATCCGGAATTGATTACTAATATTCCTATTTGTTGAGACATAATAATTCCTTGTAACTATTGGTTATTGTGAGCAATCAAGGCTGCCGCGGCAATTGAATGAATCCGAGTTTGTTCATCATCCGAACGACTAGTAACAATAATCGGTACTTTAGCCCCTAATATAACATCAGCAGCATCACCACCACTCATAAACACCAAGGCTTTATATAATGGATTGGCGGATTGTAAATCCGGAAGAATCAGAATATCGGCATCACCCATAATTGGTGATTTAAAATGCTTAATTTTCGCTGATTCAGGAGAAATTGCAATATCAAGGTCAATTGGTCCATCGACGATACAATCGGTAATTTGCCCACGATCCGCCATCTTAGATAAAATCGCCGCATCGGTAGTTGCTGGAATTTTCAAATTAACCACTTCAACTGCGGCAATTACCGCAACTTTAGGCTTTTCCCAACCCAAAGCCCGTGCCATATCTACCGAATTTTGGATGATTTGAACTTTTTGCTCTAGGGTTGGCGCAATATTCATCACCATATCCGCCAAAAATATCAAGCGGTCATAGGAT
>CAZATM010000072.1:0-20346 GCA_964488065.1 uncultured Neisseria sp. | reverse complement strand
CGTAATTTTTGATACATTTGAATAATTTTCTCGCCCCATTCGAAAGGACAGCCACTATCCTGACGGCAGCCATCAAATAATTTGGCAAAGTATAAATCAAAATCGCGGATAAAGGCATCAACACCAACGACATCACTAAGCGCAATCCCTAAGTCACCGCGATAAACATCTGCCCACTTCTGAAACATAAATTTTTGGCTATCGCGGATGCGGGTGAGGGCTTGTCCGGCTTGCAGCCATTCATGTGCCATGGTTCCGATCGGGGTGACTTTAAACTCTTTGGCAAATAATACATTGGACGTTCCCAGAAAATTGCCCGGCAGTTGTTCAACAATTTGCCCAATTACCGAATGATGCCAATCTTTAGTATAGCGCCGGCGGGTGCCAAAATCCGAGAATTTAAAGCTTTCAGGAAAGGTTTTAATTATTGCAATTTTACGACTTAGTTGCTCCTGAGCATAATCCAAATTATTTACCGCGTGATGACGAAAATAAACTTCATTGACGATTGCCAATACCGGCACTTCAAATAAAATGGTGTGCAGCCACGGTCCGCTAATTTCGATATGTAATTCATTTTGTTGCTGATAAATATTGATATAACGCTGTTGCAGGCGAAATATCCGTAGAAAATCAATATAATCAGCCTTTAGAAAGCGCAGGGTTGCTAAATAAGCTAATTCATCTTCAGTGAAATTTAAACTGGTCAGCGCCTCAATTTGCGCGGTTATTTCCGCCACGATTGCGCTACTCCAAATAATGCCGTCATTGCGACACTTGAATTTTAAAACGACTTCGGCAGCAGGAAATTGGTGCAGTACGGCTTGATGCATGCTGAATTTGTATAAATCATTATCCAGTAAACTGGTAATAATTGCTGATTGTTGATGGGTATTGGTCTTCATATTAATGTTCTTTAATGAGTAAACTCATAAAAATAATCTTATATTATAACTGATATTACGCACGTATCCAGATTCTAGTGCTAATTAAAATTTGAATTCGGGGCGATATTTCTGCACAATCGGCAATCTTCGCCCGGCTCCCCATGCCCGTGAATGCACCCGGATGGTTGGCGGTGCCTGCCGGCGTTTAAATTCGGCTTTGTCCACCAATGCATAAATTGCTAAAACCTGTTGTTCGGATAGCTGTTGACTGACATATTCCTGTAAGGCGCGCCGCTCGGTATTGGTGATTAAATCACCTTCCAGATAGAGTTTAAGTACCGCATCAAGAACATGATATGGTGGTAATGAGTCGCAGTCTTTTTGACCGCTGGCTAATTCGGCGCTGGGTTCTTTATCAATAATCGCCACCGGAATCAGATTAATTTGCCGATCTGGAAAATGTAATTGATTGTAGTAACGGGCAACTTCCCACACTTCGCTTTTATAGACATCGGATAAGGGCGCCAGCCCACCCGACATATCACCATAGAGCGTAGTATAGCCCACTGCTGCTTCGGATTTATTGCTGGTCGATAAGACCAGATAACCGCTATCATTGGAATATTCCATCAAAATATTACCGCGGATTCGCGCCTGGATATTTTCAATGGTTAAATTACTGTTAATTTTGCCAATGGAGTTTTCAAAACTGTGGCGATAATTATCAACTAAATCCTGAATCAGATGGGTATATAATTTTACTCCCAAATTTTGACATAATTCGGCGCTGTCCTGCCAACTACCAGTACTGGAGACTATTGATGGCATGGTAATTGCCACCACTTTTTCAGCACCCAAAGCATCGACAGCCAATGCGGTTAGTAGGGCACTATCAATGCCGCCGCTTTCACCGATTACCACCCCGAGACAACCAATCTTGCTAACATAATCACGAATACCACAAACTATCTGCTGGTAGATAAATTCTGCTACTGGTGGTGATTTAAACTCATCGCCAGCTAACGGTAGCAGCTTAGTCGTTGCGGCAGTAAGGTCCCGCTTGACGTAATTCAATTCGAGAGTATCTTCCTGAAAAGCTTTGGCGCACAATAATTGTCCCTGTGAATTTAAGGCGCAGGAATTGCCATCAAAGACAATATCATCATTACTGCCAACTTGATTAACGTAGATGACTGGAGCATGTAATTGGCGGTTGATGTGGCTAATTAAATTAACCCGTTGGTGCATTTTATTAATTTCGGAAGGGGAGGCATTGATGCTGATAATTAAATCCGGATTATGCTGAGCCAGTTGATTAAGCGGATCCGTCAGATAGCGCAGCGGTTCATTAGCGGTGTTTAATTGATTCCACGCATCTTCACAGATCAGTAAGCCGATTTTTACACCATTAATGGTGTAGCAGCCGTACGTGTCGCCTGATTCAAAATGCCGGCTTTCATCAAAAATATTGTAGGTTGGCAATAATTGCTTATTGTACTGATAGCGAATTTCGCCTTGTTCAATAACCGCCAAGGCATTATAAAATGGTTTACCGCGCCCACTATGATTATCGGCAATAAATCCCAAGATGATACTGCTGCGGTGATTGCGGGTGAGGGTACAAATCTGTTCAAGTTGCTGCAGTTGCTGGGTAACAAATCCGGGTTTCTCAATTAAATCCAGTGGTGGATAGCCGCTAATTGCCAGTTCAGAAAAAATCAGCAAATCATAGTCATTGCCATATTTTTCAATCGCGGCAATTATTTTTTGGGTATTGCCGGTAAAATCGCCGACGATATAATTTAGCTGTAAACCAAGAATAGCTAGGGTTGGATTATGGTGTTGATCATTATTCATAGATTATTTACCATTAATGAATTTTCTTATAACATTTTTATTAGGATTAATCATGTGGTATGAATTATTTTGCCGGTAGCCATAATATGGAACCTGATTCAATACTGTAGTCATCAACATGCCCGGAGATAGTCTCCGATTCATTGATGTAATGCAGATGATATTTTTCATCAACATGTGAAATAACCCCGGCTAATTTATCGCCACTATAAAAACCGATCAATTCGCCACTAGCGTTTGCCTGATCAAAAACGCGCAGGTTTGCCATATGGTTATTATGTTCTTCTTCGCTAGTATTTATTGTCTTGTGGTGATCTACTCCTGACACTATATGCCAACTAAGATTCCGGTATTTACCGGTAACTCTGAATGCAAAAGGTTTATTTAGATCAATCTTATTTTTTAATGCACTTTGTTCAACAAATTGCTCAAACTGTTCACTATCCATATTTTTTGTTATCTTAATATTTTGCCATTTGCTAACTTTTTCGCTCATCCATAAAGTTGCCGATTCGTTGGTACCAAAGCTATTGGTGACATTGGTTTTATTGCCGTAAGAAACTAACAATTTACCATTGATCTGAATTATTTCACCGTTTAATCCAGCTAATGCACCAAGCCCCCAATAGCCGGATTTTTGTTTTAGCTGGGATAATTTTATTTTCCCGCTAACATCGCCGGTATTTATCATACTTTCAAAATTACCCGCATAGAAAAAATCATCAGCCAATAACTTGCTGGTAAATAACGCAAACGTCAGCCCGCAAATTAAAAGTTTTTTCATGTATTTAACCTTATAAAGTGATGTTATGCATGGTAAAGTTTCCTCATGAGATGCTGATTTTGCACAGGCAATCAGCGCAGAAAATTATCAATAACTTAGTGCTAAAATATAGATCCGTACATAAGGTCTGTTACGAATTAATTGTAATGCAAAATTACCAGCATAATCAATAGATTCAAAAGCAATAGCCCAAAATCTTTGGCAGAGATTTTATCACGGCACAGGTAATAGCTCCGCTCTTTATTTAAGCCACGAATCTGCATGCTTAATGCCAGTTGTTGGGCGTAGCGCGCGGCGGCAATCAGTAACGGGAGGATAATTCGTGGCGAATAACTGCGTTTTTGAAAGCGCATCTGATAGGCAATTTGAATCCGGTTAAATTCCTGTTTGAGATAACTCAGCGCATTATTCACCGCAATCAACGCAAAGCCGATATTTAACGGTAGCAGGCGCTGTTGTAATAAGTTATAGATTAGGCGCAGCCGCGGCATATGCAGGGTAAAAGCGAAAGAAATTATTGCCAGCGTATAGAGCCGCAAACATAACAATAATGCCAGTTGGTTTTTAGTTACCATCTCAGACTGCAATGAGTGGACGTGTTCGGGAACCTGTCCAAAAAAATAACTACCGGCAAACATTGCCGTTAATGCCGGGAGTAACAATAATGAGAAGATAATTAAGCGCTTAAATTGCAGCTTGCGACTAAAGACTGCCAGATTGGCAAACATCAGTAATAGAATTAAACTGTAAGCAGGTAATGATGCGCTGCAAAATATGCCAATGATTCCGATAACTGGAACTATTATAAAAAGATAGGGATGTACCCGATAATTAGTTGCGGCTGACAAGTTGTCCATCCTTAAGTTGATATATTCGTTGGCACAGTGAGTCGACAAAATCTTCATCATGGCTAACCATAATTATCGCAGTTCCACGCTTGGCACTATTTAACAGAACTTCAGCGAGGATTTGCTTATTCGCATAATCTTGCCCAAAAGTGGGTTCGTCCAGTAATAGTAGTTGACTATTTCCCCTTAAACCAATTGCTAACGATAGGCGGCGTTTCTGCCCCTCGGATAGATTAAACGGATTATGATTTTTTACTGCCGCTAAATTGAATTGCTCCAACAACTCTGGTTGATTAGTCAATTCATCTTGTACTTTTAAATAAATAAAATGATTCTCCGGATTTTGCCAAATCAAGCGCAGATCCCGCCATAATTGTGCGCGCTTTAACTGCGCAATATCCTGTTGCTGCCAAAATATTGCACCAGAACTGCCAATTATTCCGGCAATTAGTTTTAACAAGGTCGATTTACCGCTGCCGTTGCTGCCGCAAATGGCAATAATCTCACCAGCACGAAGCTGCAGCGAAATATTATTCAGCAGTTTTACGTCCGACGAATAACTAAAATGCAGATTGTTTATTTCTAGGATGACGGGGGAATCTGCGTTTAGGGTTGCTGGAGTATTAGTTAGCGGTTGGTGCCAGTCAATTTGCTCGCGCTCAACCATGCTAATTTGACCATCCGCGCCAACCAGCAAGCCGCGGCTAATCATTTTATCAAAATAATGGTGGTTGTGCTCAATGATGATGATGGTTTTATGATGGCGGTATTCCTGTAAAATCTCCGCAATCTGCCATGCTGATGCCGGATCGAGAAAGGCGGTTGGTTCATCAAGTAAAATAACTTCCGGTTCCATTAGCAAAATCGCCAGAAGATTAATCTTCTGTTTTTCGCCGCCGGAAAGGGTTGCGGTTTTTCGTGACAGGAGATGGCTAACGGCAAATTTTTGGCAAATTGCTTCAATTTTTGCTTTTATTTCTTCTGCCGTCAAACCGAGATTTTCGAGCGCAAATGCCAATTCAGCGAAAACCTCGGGGCAAATCAACTGGCTATCCGGATTTTGCTGTAAATAACCAATCGCCAGCATCTCCGAACTATTCAATTCGCCAGTCGAGCGCCCGCAGAACTGAATTTCACCACCCAGATTACCATTGATGTAATGCGGGATTAAACCTTTTAACGCAGCTAACAGTGTTGACTTTCCGCTTCCGGAAGCACCGCTAATCAAAATACATTCACCGCGCTCAATCGAAATTTCACCCGCTAAACTAATTCGCTGAGTGCTAAACGGATAACTGAAGCTGAAATCCTTAATGGTGAAAATTGGTGTCATTATTTGGCTAATGCAATTCGATAATGATTGAGAACTCCCGAATGCGCCAATTGGCGTGCCAAATACCACGAGAACAACCCTCCCAGCAGTGCGCCAGAGATTAGATTACAGGATAAATTCAAAATATTAAACCATAAAGTGAAATGGTTGTAGCCATACCAGTAATAGGTTACCAGATAACCACCCAGTGCCGAGGCAATCCCGCCCAGCATACAGGTATATTTATTCCACACCCGGTAACGGCATAAAAGAAAGACGATTTCAACTGGAATTCCCTGACAAAGTCCGGAAACAATTGCCGAAAAGCCCCATTGGGAAATAAAGCCCTCAACTCCGGCGGCGATGGTTTCGCCCAAGACGGCGCTACCGGGTTTACGGATTATGAAGGCAAAAAATATTCCGCCCATATGCCAAAAACCTTCGAGTAAACCACTGATGCCAAAGGTTTTCAACAATGGCGAGACAATATCGTAGAAAAATGAATACGCCCACCACGCGATGCCGAGCGCTGACGATAAAATTGCGATAAAAACGGTTTCGCCCAAAGTCAGGCGGTTAGAGTTGTTCATTTGAAGTTCCTTATAAGGGTTAATTCTTATAAGGGAGGGTGAGATTCATTGGAAAACTGAATAGACACACTCCCTTGCGCAGGTATTAGCCTGATCAGGTTTAAAGGGTATTTCTCAGCTTTCGAGTTAACGAAGGCACCCCCGGTGATTTAGTCAGTCATTGTATCATAATTAATCAGACGGTATAAAAAAACCTGCCGGGTTATGGCAGGTTAGAGAGGTGTAATAAAAAATAATTAACGATGAAGATAATTATTTCTACCTCAAGTGGGATAACTTCATAATATTATTTAATTAATCACATCTCATCATCAATTAATTTAACGGTATACAACCGAATATCTTCAATAGTTGCCAAACGTTTAACCAATTCCTGAAGTTCGAGCTCATAGAGCTTTTTCTGAAAATGATGTTTTTCCTTGGTTAGTTTGTGTTGAATGCGTCCGATCCGTGTACGAATTTCTGCAGTCTGGTGATTGATATAATCCAGAACTTGATCAATCATTTATTTAAACCTCAATAATTGTTGTTTGCGGGCTTTTAGTTCGGCAATCGTCTGATAGAGCATTAGCTGTTTGTTATAAACTATTTTTTGTACTGCCGGAATTGCGGAATGAGTGTTTTTGTATTTTTCAATTAACTGATAATTTTGTAGTATTGACATATCAAGTTGGCGAATCGCTGTATTTTGTACCATGGTGTTTGCCTAAAAAAATAGGGCTGTATTAAAACCAAAACAGCCCCCTAATTCCTCAGGAAAGAGAACGTATCATGAAAGAGGGATATTCTAGCATTGCACGTAATGGTAAAAACAGTACTAAATTTGCATAATTCACTATCCAATTTTGCATTGTTGTAAATATAGCTAAATTTGTATAGCTGCTATACAAATTTAGCTATATCTTTATTTAGGCTGGTTACATTATAATCTATAGCATGGTTCACTAATTTTTTCACGGAGATATGATTGTGGCAAAGAAAACTAACAATACGATAAATTTTATTGTGTTATACATGTTGTTTTTTGGCTGGGGCTTTGTTACCTGCCTAAATGATTTATTAACCCCGATTTTTAAGGGGTTGTTCTCAATTTCGCAGCTTCAGGCGAATTTAGTTGCATTTGCCTTCTTTACGGCGTACTTCATCGGTTCATTAATCTACGTGATGTCTTCCAAGTTGGGGTTGAAATTTTTTGAGCGACTCGGATTTAAAGGTTTAATTTTATTAGGTCTTGGATTATCGGCCTTGGGGTGTCTAATCTTTATCCCCGCGGCAGTCTATAAGAGCTATTATATCTTTCTTTTGGGTTTATTTTCGATTGGTTTTGGGTTTACTTTTTTGCAAATTTCAGCTAATCCACTAATCTTAATAACTGGTGATCCCAAGACTGCAGCTAGTCGCTTAAATTTAGCTGGAGGTTTTAATTCGCTGGCAACTGCGGTGGCTCCGTTATTGGGTGTGTTTGTTTTTTATGAACTATTGCATGTAAAAGATAATTCAGAAAATCTTAAATATCCATATATTTTCCTTGCCGGGTTTTTCTTATTATTAGGGTTTATGATTTGGAAATTTTTGCATACCGAGCAAGATCAACAAGAAAAACACGATACCGGTGGTAAATTATATGCATTAAATCATTTAAATTTAGTGTTTGGTATGCTGGGAATCTTTTTTTATGTTGGTTCTGAAGTTACTATTGGTACTAATTTAGTAGCATTCCTTACTGATCCCACAACTTTAGCGATGCAAGAATCTTCTGCCGGTAAATTAATCGCCTTTTATTGGGGTGGCGCAATGATTGGGCGTTTTCTTGGCTCGGTAGCATTAAGCAAAAGTAAAGCTGGAACGAAATTGGCTTTGATGGTAGTTATAGCAATTGCCCTGACTGTATTTCTTAAAGTTTCGGCGCATGATGTCGATGCCCATCTTGAATATTATGCAATTTTTGAGATTTTGGCAATTATGCTGTTATTGGCCTGTAAAGGTAGCCCGCGCTTTAATCTGGTTTTTTTCTCACTGGTTAATATTGCCAATCTAATTGTTGCCATGATGTTGTCGCATACCATGTTTGCCGCATGGGCAATTTTGTCAATTGGGATTTTTAATTCCGTGATGTGGCCAAACATCTTTGATTTGGGTATCGCTAAATTGGGTAAATACAGTGAGCAGGGTGCATCATTATTAGTAATGATGATTCTTGGTGGTGCGCTATTACCGGTGGTTCAGGGGCATTTGGCAGATATTATTGGAATTGCAAACTCGTATTGGGTACCAGTAGTTGGCTATGTTTATATCTTATGTTACGCACTGTTTTATTCACAAAAACAGGTTAAGTGGATTAAATAAACTAGCTGAAGATCTGCAATATCCTATACAAATTGCGCAATAAACTGTAAATTATAAACAGCTACCAAATTTTTATGTGGTAGCTGTTTGTTTATAAGCTACGGCGTTTGTATTTGAGCAATAGTTTTGGATATCAGCTCATAAACATCATTGGATAAGCCCTGAGTTTGAACAATTTGTTGCAACACCGGTAGTGCTTGCTGTTGATATGGTTCTGCCAGGCAGGTAACCGCACTAAAACCATGCGCAATTCGTCCGGCAACACTTGGGTTAAATTGATCGATGCGCAAGATTTCATCGGCAATTAAACGATAACCTGCAGCACTATTAAAATGCAGCGGATTGGCAGTGAATGCACGAATCAACGAATATAGTTTATTGGGGTTGCTCTTGTCAAATCGCGGATGCTCGATTAGTTTGCCAACTGTTATTGTCGTCAGCGGTAATTGACTCTGACTTTGCAGCATAAACCACTTATCCATTACCAATGGATAAGTGGCAAATTCTTTAGCAAACACCTGTAGTAGTTCTTCACGAAGTGGTAAATCGCGGTTATTAAGTGTCGCGAGTACTGCGATTTTATCAGTCAGGTTATCCGCCAGCAAATATTGATTTTTAGCTGCATTTAGATAGTTTTGCTGGTTATCTGAAGCAATCAAATAGCTCAGCGCGGTATTTTTTAACGCACGTTTACCGGCATCATTAAAATTATAGCTACCACTAACCATGGTCGCGAATAAATGCTCCCATTTTGGCAATAGTTGATTGGCAATCAGGGCTTGTAATTGATTAATCGCGGCTACCAAGAGTTTTACCTCGGTTGGTTTAAAGCTCGTACTTAATTCGGCAAAACTTGGCAATGTTAATAATAGGCTCAACATTTCAGGGTCATCTGGCAGACTCTCGATAGCATTAGCCAATGCCGCTACTAGCTGCGTTGCTAGTTGTTGATTAGTGCGCTGATTATAAAAGTCACTAATGACCATTTTATATAAGGTTTGCAGTGCTTCCCAGCGATTGAATGAGTTACCGTCATTGGCCGCCAGATTAATCAGGTGCTCCACACTATAGTCATATTCGACGATTACCGGTGCCGAAAAATCCCGTAACAGCGACGGAGTTGGTTTAGTCGTGGTTTTAAAAGTAAAGGTTTCCTCGTCTTTGCTTAATAATAGAATTGCGCCCGAATCATCTTTGCGAAAAATTTGTCCAGTTAGCGCTTCAATCGGCAACTCGTTACCCTCTGCTGATAATAGACCAAACTTAAATGGAATGAGTAATGGCAGTTTTTGCTCTTGTCCCGGGGTTGGATTAGTGGTTTGTTTGATAGTTAGGCGGTATTCCTCATTTTCCGGCGAAAATTCATCGCTGATAATCAACCGCGGAGTGCCAGCCTGCGAATACCAACGCATGAATTGGCTAAGATTAACCTGATTAGCCTCGGCCATGGCATTACAGAATTCATCACAAGTAACTGCAGAGCCATCATGACGGGCAAAATATAGTTCCATTCCCTGACGGAATCCCTCAAGTCCGAGAATCGTTTGATACATTCGCACGACTTCAGAGCCTTTTTCATATACCGTCACCGTGTAGAAATTATTGATTTCTAGGTATGAGGCCGGACGAACCGGATGCGCCAATGGGGAAGCATCTTCGGCAAATTGGGCTTGACGTAAAACCTTAACATTATTAATTCGCTCGACCGGACGTGAATGTAAATCGGAAGAAAATTCCTGATCTCTGAAGACAGTTAAGCCTTCCTTGAGTGACAATTGAAACCAATCGCGGCAAGTAACGCGATTGCCGGTCCAATTATGAAAATACTCATGCCCAACCACTGCTTCAACGTTCATGAAATCATTATCGGTCGCGGTTTTGCTATCAGCCATGACATATTTGGTATTAAAAATATTCAAGCCTTTGTTTTCCATTGCTCCCATATTAAAATCGCCACTGGCAACAATCATATAGCGATCAAGATCATATTCAAGATTAAATCGCTGCTCATCCCACTTCATTGCGCGTTTGGCAGATTCCAGACAATGCTGGCACTGGCTGATTGATTCCGGTTCGCTATAGACTTCGACTGAGACGGTTTTCCCAGATTGAGTAATAAAAGTATCATTAATTTGGCTAAATTTGCCGGCAACCAGTGCGAATAAATAACTTGGTTTTTTAAATGGATCTTGCCAAACAACTTTTACTTGCCCATTTGCCAGTATTTCTTCGGTAATTTTATTGCCATTTGATAGAATTACCGGATATTGCTCTTGGTCGGCAATAATAGTGGTGGTAAATACCGCCATTACATCAGGACGATCCGGATAATAGGTGATTTTGCGAAAACCTTCCGGTTCGCATTGGGTGAATAAATTGCCGTTTGACGCATAAAGACCCATGCAGCTTTTATTATTAAACGCATCAACTTCGCTGATAATTGTTAGAGTAAATTTTTCGGGAACGTTATTGATAGTTAGTTCCTCGTCAAGCAATTGATAATCGTCATAAATATTACCATCAAGCTTTACTTGCAAAAGTTTACTGCTGCCATGAATCACCAGCTTATTTGACTGAGAATAAGCCGGGCGGAAATAATCGGTGGTGGAAATAACCAGAACGTCTTGTTGACGAATATTAAATTCCAGATTGACGGTGTTTATCAGAAAATCCGGTTGTTGATAATCGGTTAAATTTTTGCGGGTATGTAAATTAGTCATTTTCGCTATCCAGTGATAAAATAAGCAAAAATTATAGCTTATTTTGGGCTGACGATGCGTTGTAATTTCTTATGGAGCGGTAGTTGGCTTTTTATATTATCTGCAATGGTAACGGACATCCTGGATTATCCAGTAGTTTGATGATAGGTATGTTACTGTATATAGCTAACCTACAAAGAATTGAGCGATTTATTGTTCAATAGCCAAGCTTAAATTATTCTGACGATTATCATTTCTTCTAATACAACGCTTTAAATTAGCCCGTATATGTTCAATAGGATTCAAATCAGGTGAATATGGCGGTAATTAGAAATATTATACAACATTGTTATAGAGATATTATGTATTTGCGACTACAAACCCAAGTCTTAGCCTTTTTAGGCACCAAATTACAAAATATGATCCGCCGTAAACATTAATAAAAACCACTACAAGGTAGGATATTTTTACAGGAATTGAAGTTTCATATAAAACAATATTTGAGATAGTATGTCTATCAATCATAAAAATTTTGCTTATAACCGTTTTGTATAGAAAAGAAATTGATATTAACAAAATGGGATGTACCAAATAAACTCCAAATGTATTTTTTCTTGGGTTTAGGGATTTAGGATACCAACTATTTTTTAATTTTAGTAGAAAGGTAAATACCAGAATACTATAGATTTGGTTACTAAATCTTAAAGTATTAAGCCAATCATCAGAAAATAACTTGTAATATAACAAATATCCTTCGCCTATAGACAAACAGTACGTAAAAAGTACAAAGATAAAAATAATACCTATCGGAACTTTATCTAATAATTTACAAACATTAGCATAGTTTTCATAGATTTTGTAACCTATAAATACATAGGATATATACCCAAAGAAAGCTAGAGTATGATTTGTAATAAACCAATTTGTATATAAATTTATCGCATATAGCAAAGAACAACCAATGAATAGCAGATAAATTCTATTTATAAAGGTTATTAACAATAAAAAAATCATAAGTGTAAAAAAGTAAATAAGTACAAACCAATACGCAGAGAAAAAAATACTTTTACCAATGTAGAGTAAAACTTTTATCTTTTCGTGTTTGATAAAAAAAATATAACTTAATCCAATTAAACATTGTAAACTAACCCAAATAACCCAAGGAGTTCCAATGGCTTGAACTCGTCGAGAAAAATAACCCCACTTATCATTTATAGACATTCTTCCTAATAAAAATCCGCTAATAATAAAAAGGGCAATGGTTCCAAATTTACAGAGTTGGACTATCAATGCAACAAGCAATATTGATAATGAATTATAATGATCCGTAGGAAATATAAGCAATGCACAATGTTCTAAGACAATTGCAAACATACTCCAAAAACGTATATCATTTACAAAATCAAAATTATTTTGATTAGATCGCTTAAAATCCATGTAATACTCATTAAGATAAGATAATTAAACACAAAATGGTTAACAAATTTGGCAATTTTTTCGCTATTATATTGTACAGACCAACCTAGAAATACATGGATCGTGGGTATATTTTGATAACAGTTATTAACTTAGTAACTCACAAATTTAACGAGTATAGTAACGCTAGCTATAGCTAAACGTTTGTTAATACGGTGGATGTTGTAAAGTATCCTAGACAGCTACTCAAATATAACAATAACTATACAATAAATTCTTATAGCGTTTGATTTGTTTTAATTATTTGTTGCTGTTGTAGGGATAGCTAATAAAGAGTCTTTCCCTAAGCAATTTAGAATTAGTTAGGGAGGTATCTGTGATTATGGTTTTGGTTGGCAAGTTGCGAGAACTAAGTCAGCTTTTTTTACACTGCAAACAACTTGTTTACCAGAATTTTCATCCAGAAATATCGCTTTGCCTTTACCAAATTTGAAACCTTTACAAATTTGTGACAATGAATCGACATTATCTTTTGCACCAATTACTTTATCGCCGCATTTCATTGCATTGCTGTTGAATGCTGTTGCAGCTGGAGTAGTTGCGCTGCTTTGAGCTGACTCAGCTACTGGGTTAGCAAATACAGTTGCAGAAATTGCAGTTGCTGAGATTACCAATAATAATTTTTTCATTAGAAAGCCTTCTCTAAAAGTGTATATTTGAAATAACAATTAAATGCCCTTATTTACAGATGTATTTTATTTGAACCAAGATTATAAGTGAAATAGAGTAAACAGTCAAAATTATTTAATTTTACTCGTGTCATAAGATCTGGGCTTGTGAACCCGATAATTGGATAATTGTTGCAAATTAATACAAATTTGTGATGGTGCCAAAATTAATTTTTAATGTTAAGTAGGAATAAATGTTGTAACTGTATGATATGCAATGATATATGTTGAAAATGACTAATGGGGAGTGCTTGTGAAATAAAACAAGGCTATGCTAAACTGTAGTTTGTGACAGCAGTCAGGTAAAATATGCTTAATAAAGTGATGGCGTTGCTGTATTTGGGGTGCTTTTATTACAGACTTAAAGAATAATCGTTTGGATCTTCTGAATCTTAGTTGTGGAGGTTAACATGGCTCGCGGATCAGTAAACAAGGTAATATTAATTGGCAATTTGGGGGGCGATCCTGAAGTTCGTTATATGACAAATAATGAGCCGGTGACCAGTTTTAGTCTGGCAACCACTGAGGCATGGCGCGATAAGTTAACCGGTGAGAAAAAAGAACAGACCGAATGGCATCGGGTGGTAGTGTATGGTAAATTGGCAGAAATAATCGGTAAGTTCGCGCAAAAGGGTAGTCATATGTATGTTGAAGGACGTTTAAGAACCCGCAAATGGCAAGATCAACAAAATAATAGTCGCTTTACTACCGAGATAGTCGCAAGTGAAGTGCATATTTTGTCGAATCGTAGTGGGCAGACTGATGACGAACATGAGGAACATCATTTTAATCAAGACTATACTCATGATTATGAATCCAGTTTTTGATCATGTCATCAATATTAATAAAAAATCCCTCACCAAACAGTGAGGGATTTTCGCTTTTACTTTAAGTTATCAAAGAGATTTTTGGTTACTATTTCAACACGGTCATTGCCGTTGATTTTGATGAATTTGACATTTTTATCGTTGGCATAGAAGTGTGATAGAACCTTGGTTTGCGCATGGTACACTGCCAGGCGTTTTTTTATGGTTTCTTCCTTATCATCATCACGCTGAATTAAATCTTCTCCGGTTTCATCATCTTTTCCGGAAACCTTGGGTGGGTTATAGCTAATGTGGTAGGTTCTTCCGGTTGCCAAATGTACTCGCCGACCGGATAGCCGGTCAATAATAATTTCATCAGGGACATCAATTTCCACTACATAATTAATCGTTACTCCCGCGCTAGTTAATGCCGCAGCCTGTGCTTCAGTGCGCGGAAAGCCATCGAATAGATAACCGTTTTGACAATCCGGGGCGCTAATTCGATCTTTAACCAAGCCGATTACGATTTCATCAGAAACCAATTGCCCGGCGTCCATTGTTGCTTTAGCTTTTAATCCTAGCTCAGTGCCATTTTTAATGGCATTTCTAAGCATGTCACCAGTTGATATTTGCGGAATATTAAATTTTTCAGTAATAAATTTTGCTTGTGTCCCTTTTCCCGCTCCAGGAGCTCCCAGTAATATAATTCCTAACATAATGAATATCCTTTTTTAATTTTTAATTGATGTCACAACTATTCGCATTTTAATGATAAGCTACAAAATCTGACGATTTTACGCTCTGCCTACAAAATCTGAGCATAAGTCATAAAAAAGTAATAGATACTTAATAATTAATTATTCGCTACGACATCATTCGTAATAAATTCGGTAGCTATTATATCAAATTTAACAAATAGTCGACTAAGCTATTGCACAATAAAAAGTGTATTTATATCTTTCTTTTGTGGTTAAATAATGTTAAAATAACCATCGCGTGAATTTTGTATTTTTTCAAGGAAGAATGAATGAAAAATAAATTAGTTTTGTCGGCTTTATTGGCGTCTTTGGCTATCGGTACGGCCTTTGCTGACTGTACGTTTACTTATGTTAATACCTCGTCTCACCCAGTGACTTTGCAAGGATATTTCTTGGAAGCTGGAGATGCTAAAACAGATGAAGGTTGGGTAACTGTAGCACCTACGCAACAACTTACTCAAGTTCGTCAAGGTAAAAAATGTAATTCAATTTATCAGCATAGTGGTCAAATTGCAACACGAATTGATTTGAAAAATAATTCGGCTTACTGGATCGGAAACAAAGGTTTCCTATTTGCAGCTGATCGCTCTTATCCTCATGGAACTGCGACTTCAGATGATGGTCAGCCAGTTACATTGTCTGATGGTATTAAAGTTAGCGGTAAAGAATTCAAAGTGGTAATTTGCAGTTCTAGCGTTAATAGTGCCGATTGCTCTAAATAAATTTTAGATTTATTTAAAAAACCAGCAACTTAATGCTGGTTTTTTTGCGCGCGCCAGATATGGTGGACATCTAGGCGGTGTAAGTCCGCTATTAGTACCGTCGATGGGAACAGTGAGCATATGTACTCAATCCTAGCATAACCTCTCTGGATTTTTAGCCAGAGTCCATCTTAAGAAAAACGCCATAAACTGATGGTCAAAAATATTGCCGCTATCAAGGGTAAAAATAGTAATTTAAGTAAAAGATTATTACCATAGTTGATCCAGCGATATTTATGGGTAGCATATAAAAATGCATTAATTGGAATTATCAATACCGCGATATACATCAATAAATAAAAGTACTCAATGTACATAATGTTGGCAGTCAATTTATTCCGCAAGCTTACATGAGTAAAAACGATCGTAAATAACATCCCGCTACTTGAACCCAGGATACTGGCAACTTTAAATTCAATGAAGCGATTTTTTCGTTTGCTGATCGTCAATAGGGTAATGAACAATATCAAAATAATTACCATTGGTGGAATAATGGTGGTGATAATTGCATCACTTAAGGTGGCACCAATCAGAATATTAAAAGTTAATGCAGGCAAATCAACGGTTTCGTATGAATTGATTTTATTGAGCATTCGCGACGAATCATTGTGGTAATTAAAGTAACTTCCACGAATATTCCAGCCGGGAATAATTAACTTTTCATCAATTCCATTGGCTGAATTAATATCGGTCAAACTATTATAGTAGGAAAAATCTGGTATCATTAAAATATTTTGTTGTTGGGTTACCGGGCTAACTTCCAGCCAAATATTGCCATGATTAAACGGATAATGAGTATAATCAAATCTTTCGCGAATTTTGACCTGAAATGCCCAGGTAACAACGTTGTAGCGGTTGCTGTTTTTTTCTGAAATTTTACTAATTTTACTATCAAAACTATTATTGAATTTAATTCCCTGTATGCTTTCACTATCTTTTGGATAGCGCTGCATAATATGCCCGGTTAGCTGAATATTATATGAATTTAAAAATTCAACCGAATCGACGGTAATCGAGGTCGGTATTTTTATAGTTGATTCCAATCCCTTGAGTTTGGCAGAATGGTCATATTCATTTATATAATTGTCAAGGATGGTCTTATTGGTAATCGCACCCGAAGTGTCACGGTAATAGAGGTTATCGGATATCTTCCATAATAGTACAATTGCGGTTACCAAAATCAAAGTAACCAAAATTGAACATTGCCATAGAACTTTTATTGACATTTTATTGCGCGCACGGTATAAATTAATTAATAACAACCCAAAAACCGCAATTCCGGTGCAGCAGCCAATGTACAGCATTGACAGGGCATTATCTGAGGAGCGATTGAGTTTTTTAAATTGTTGATTATTGTAATCGGCAAAAATAATCCATGGTAAGTGATTTAGTGATTTATATAAAACCAGATATGCGTTATTGCTGCTTTGGAGGTTTAATTTACATATTTGTGAACATTGTTTTAAGCGGATTTTTTGGTAGACATCCCGATCAAGAGTATCGTGGGTGCCGGTTAGTAAATTATCCCGGTTTAATATTTTATTGACATCGCCATCATAAATGTAGCTACCATCGGCTGCGACAATCGTTGCATATTTTTCACCAATGTACTGTGAAACAATATTGTCGATAATTTGCAGGTCTAAATCTACTACTAAAATAGCTTGTAGTTTATTATTTTGGTTATAAATCGGCACAGAATAGCTAAAAATAAACTGCTTTAATGAGCTGTCATAATAGGGCTTAGACCAGGTTTTACCAGGGGATTTAACGACATTATTAAACCAGTTATTTTCCTGAACTGCATGGGTATAATTAATATCATAGGGTAATGACTCAATTTTGGTACCTAGATTTTGCCAGTAAATGCTTTTTTTAAGGTGTTGATTGTTGTTTTTTTGTGGAGTATATGCCAAACCAATTCCAACTACACCGGGATTTAACCAAAAACGATCGGTAGTTATTTGCTGGTTAAGTTGAGATAATGAATATTTGCCACTACTTAGCGAATCAGCATAGTTATCTGCCAGGTTGGCGATTTGGTGCAGGCGACTATCCAGAATGTCGGCAGTATTATTTAAGAAACTCTGCTGTTGTAATTCTGTTTTTTGTAGTCGAATATTTTCACGATGCTGCAACAAAGAATGAAAGAAAACCGCGCCGATAAGGTTAATTACTAAGCCAATAATAAGGAGTGAAAATATCGTTCGCGCTTGTTTTAATTTCATTCTACTTGTAGTCCTTTGATTTGATAAGAAAACCAACTATCAATTTTACCTGAATTAATGATTTTATATTGATAAAAAAGCCACGCATTGCTGCGTGGCTTTAGTTCAACCTATTTCACCTCCGAGAGAGTAAAATCTCTATCGATATTATAATCAGTGCTGTGTGATTTATTGGTATATGTCCATTCAAAATTTGGTCCATTTTTAAAACCAATCCGATCCATTTTTTGTCCGGTGTTTTTGATATAGCAATCATTGGTCATACATTGCTCAGCGCCATTCAATTCAATACCGTATACCTCTTTCGCTAACCAGGTTCGTATTGCCCACAAGTAGCTATATCCGTTAGAGGAAGTATAACGCATAAAAGTGAAATACTCTCCACCACCAATTAAGTACCAGTCGGCACCATGATAGCTTACACGATATGAAGTAGGCGTGGTCTTATCAAAAATTTGGCGTTTGTATGTTTGGTTATTATACCGCTCATCTGAATAACTACCGCCATTGGCTGCTACTAAATTAGAGTTAGAAGTATTGGCTACATTAAATCCTTTTGCATGTATTGCGACTTTGGTCGAGGCAGGTACGGTAAAGTCTGCGTATGGGTTAAAGGAATCGTACCAATGCCATCCTTCATTTTTTTTATCAGATGTCTCATAAGCCAACTGTGTAGCATCTGCCCAAGGGAATGCTTCATCTGCACCATAATTATTACGATCTTTTCCACCCCCGTTGAAGAAACGTTCTGGTACTGGTATCCCCATTACATTAACAATATCGCTATCAATATCTGCGTTAGCAGCATAGCTAATTGCTTCACCATCACGGGTAGGGTGTTGATAAGCATATCTGGATTTTATTAAATTACCACTACCAAGGTCGTAAGCAACATCAAGATAGCGCTTATCTGCTTCAGGGTACCAGCCGTTGACCTTGAATCCTTTCGCCATTAAATTATTGGCTAAATTATAAACCGGCTCGTTTGTCTGAATCGGACGGACAATTGCTTTTTGTGGGTTCATATTCTCAATATTGTTAACCCAAGCTGTGAAACGGGTCTCAGGAATGGTCATCCATGTTTTCACTTTATCACTACGGTTATCAAGTGCATATACTTTGTTAACATCGCTAGATGCATATTCCATTTGTTTTTCTAACAATATATTTCTACTATACATTTGAATTACAGTTGCATTACAAGTTGCACGGATGTCAAAAACATTTCCTGCGATGGTGTTAGTATTGCCGCATAGCCTAGTTATTCTGGCCGTTGTAAAATTATCAGATTGTGCCAAATCTACAACTGCCTGATATTCACTGTTGTCATCATAAAGTCGGTCGAGAAATGCTGCTAGATTAGGGTTCTTTTTCATCGCTGTGTCAAAAGAACTAAAAGAAGAAATTATCTCATTGATGTTATTGCGTGGTTTTCCATCTGCACCGACGGAAGTAAGCAGTGCCTGTTGATATTGATCAAGCCAAATTGTAAACTGATCATCTAGTTTGTCAACTCCACCTTTCTGATCGGATAATCTATCGGTATGATAGGCTTGTTCAAAAGCTTTTAACTGATTTTCCAGTTCTGTCAGCTGTCCTTTAATTTCATTAAGCTTGACATTTACTCGGTTAAACTGATTTGCCATAATGTCTTTTACATCCTGATCTGCACTTGGGCATGATGCTGTTTGAGCAGTTTCAGCTGCGGTTTTTATTACATCGCCAATCATTGGAATCAAAGCCAGCCACCCCATTGATGATCGCAACGTTTCGGAGCAAAGTGGACTGCTGCTGCCATCTCCAGAATTAGGAGCAGCAGACTTTACCGCTAATTTAGTTGTTGCTTGTTGTGGTGCTTTTGCCATGACCGGTTTTTTGCTACTCAACCGTGGCGTTGCTGAGTTAGCCGGAATAGGAATGTTTTTGGCAAATTGATCCGCCAGTGATTTAATCACTTTAGTTTCCTGAGCGCTACTGTCTTTGGCATTACCCATTAAATCAAGATAGTAATCCGCCAATTCCTGATACGGGGTTGCACTGAGCGTAGTAGTTTGAATATCATTATCTACTCGAGTGTATGTTACTTTAGGATTAACTGTGCGGATTTTACTCAATACATAGACACCCAAACTATCCATACTTGCGCCGATATTATATAGTGGGGCATTTATTGGCTGGTTATCTATCATATATGCCGAAACCAGCTTGTTATTGCTGTAGAAGAAAAAAGTATTGCCCTTTTTCATCAATCCCGGTGGTACACGTAACCAGCATACTGCACCCACGGCACAGGTGCGACCAGCGGTACTAGTATATAAAGCGTTAC
>CAZATM010000071.1:0-82080 GCA_964488065.1 uncultured Neisseria sp. | reverse complement strand
CAACATCATATTCGTGCCGGCGGCAACAAAAAAGGCTTATTTACCCGTGATCGCCAACCCAAGATGGCGGCACATTTGGTACGTAAAAAATGGCAGGAAACCACAAAATAATTTTTAACTGATGTTACATACCATCAATATTTTAATACTAAATTATTGAGGTTGACGATTTTGCGCGGTGAAAAGCGCGTGTAAAATCAGCGTGCCATGAGGAAAAATCATTAACTTAGCGTTAAATTCATTACTGTTTATAACATCACTTTTAGCAGCATTTTTAAGGAATAAATAATGACACAAACAACTAAAGTAGCCGTCGTAACCGGCGGCAGCGGCGTATTGGGCAGCGGCTTTTGCAAGGCATTAGCCGCCAATGGTTATAAAGTAGCAATCATTGCACTACATAACGAAGCCAGTGAACAACTCGCCGCCGAAATTAATTCCAGCGGTGGAATTGCGCTGGCGGTTGCGGCCGATGTCACCGATAAAACCAGTGTCGAACAAGCCGCGGCAATTATTGCTAAGCAATTAGGCAACTGTGATTTGCTAATAAATGGTGCAGGAGGTAATCATCCCAAAGGCACCAGCAGCGAAGAAATCTACTCTGCTACGGCAGAGCAAACCGCGGGCAAAACTACATTTTTTGATTTAGACCCACAAGGAATTGATTTTGTTTTTAAATTAAATTTCATGGGCTCATTAATTCCGGCACAGGTCTTTGGTAAGCAGATGCTAAATAAATCGCATGCCTCAATCATCAATATTTCTTCGATGAGCGCCCTATGTCCATTGACCAAAATTCCGGCTTATAGTGCTGCCAAGGCGGCAATTAATAATTTTACCCAATGGTTGGCGGTGCATTTTGCCCCGGCACAAATTCGCGTCAACGCAATTGCCCCGGGATTTTTCCTGACTCAGCAAAATTATAACTTACTAAAAACCGCTGATGGTGAATGGACACCACGTGCCGAAAAAATTATTGCCCATACACCAATGGGACGTTTTGGGGAGGCGGATGAATTAATCGGAACCTTATTATGGCTGGCGGATAACAACGCCTCGGGTTTTGTTAACGGCGTAGTGATTCCGGTTGATGGTGGTTTTGCCGCTTATTCCGGGGTTTAACCAAAATAAATTACCCGGGACAATATGATTGTCTCCGGGTAATTAAGAATCATCACAAAAATTTAGAAAGTATCAGTCAGCCTATTAGTTGCCAAATGGATTGACATTAGTACCTTTCATGTCTAAACCTCTTGCTGAAGATTTAGCCGCATCAAGCGGTATATACTTTGTAAGTATTTGTGGCACTGCACTTGAAGAACTACCGACTCGTGATTTTGTTTGGGAATTCGGAATATCTGAGACTTCATCTTTTAGTACAAATCTTAGACCTGTATCACCGCTTAAAGTACCTTGTCCATTCAACAAGATGGAATTAGTCTGCCGAGGATTTGCCGAAATGCCGTCAATTTGATCTGCTAAATTTATATTTTTTAACAAATTATATGAATTTATTGTTGCAGTTTCAACTTTTCCACCGCAGTTTCCGTCTAATCCAACATCTGCTCTTACCGTAGGATTAGGCATCACATAATCAAAACTAAATTTACTATTTATCTGGATGATTTCCAACCATCCGTTAACTGTTACTTTTTTACCCGGAGGTATTACAATATTTTGTGGCGGTAAATTATAGGTATTTGTCTCGGATATTGTATACGTGTCCGAAGTTCCCTGATTGTATTCATAATTTGAACTAATTTCATAACTACCCTCTTTGACCACTGCATTAAATTTAGCCGCAAGTTTTGCGCCAATTCCCCATTTCCAGCCGGTAGTTAAAGTTGCAGCTCTAGCTTCAGTTTTGGTCTGACTATAAGATGCAGTCGTTCGTGTAATTGCTTCCTTGCCTGGGTTTTCAAATTCAGAATGTACTGCCGGAAGTTTTGATTTTAACGAGCTGGTTACATTTGAAGTTTTCTCATTTATTATCTTAGTATGGGCGCTATCTATTGCTACACCGTAAACACGGCATAATTTAGCATTTGGATAATTACTCCAGTTCACTGAACGTCCGCGGAGATTTTCCAGTACAGAGGCCTTATTGGCTGGCGCTAACTTATTATTAAATAATGAATACAGCGCATTTGCCAGTTTTTGCTCCGCTAATCCGGTTGGCACGTTCTTAGATATTATATCAATCTCCTGGATATCTCCAGGTGCCTTGAATAACGAATTTCCGCTGCCTGTACCATAGACAGATAAATCCAATAATCCGCTGCCATTCTGATTTCTATAAAATTTATCTTCCCTACGCATACAAAAACCATCTATACTATACCGAGTACATACCGTTTCTTTTGAGTAGTATACTGAGTGCTCTACCAATGCTTCTGCATTCCAGTTACCACTAGACTGATAACTCATAACATTCCAGGAATTTAACTGGTTACTGTCAGCACCCCTCCTTTCATGCTGGTCTTGGGTATAACTACGAATATCAAAACCGACATGTTCACTATTGCTGCCATCCGCCGGTTTAATACCAACATAAAGTTTGGTATACTCATTCGTACCGCCCCAATCGGTGGTAAGTTGCAGCAAACCACATTCATTATTTTTTATAGTATAATTTGTCTTGGTATTCCAACCGGAACCATCTGGTACTTGCCATTTTACATTATGAAAATGATCAAGCTCAACCTTAACTTCCTTTCCGGTTTTGTTGCAAATATTAAAACCGCCTTTTGGCAACTCATTATGCCAGGCATATGAATTAGCTGATAATGTCGCTATAGTACAAGTTAGAATAATATGCAGTTTACCAATTTTCATGAAAGTTTCCTTTGAAATTATTTGCTGGTTCTTTTAGAGAATTAGCTTGATTGCTATCTCATAACGGAAATTATAACTTTATACATCTTTGATTGCAATAGACAAAACTGTATCACATTTATCCATTTTTGTATATTAATTCATGCTCGGTTAAATTGATAGCAGTTAAAGTTAAGTTTGAGCTATCTATAAAAAAGCTTTACAGATGAATTATCATGTTAAGTACCGGCAAAATATTTTTTATAATATTCATCGTTTTGATGTAAAAATAACTAAATATTACTAGCGGGGAATAATCTACCGTTATGTTCTTGAGGTCTTTAATGAGCACATAATTTGTGCGCCAATTAACAAAACCAGAACAGAAAGATATATCCATAATAAAAATATTGGTAATGTAACCAGTGTTCCATAAAGAAGAACATACTGCTCGCGCAAACTTTCCATGCACCAGTTAAAATATGCTTGAATACCGATAAAGGCAATAGTCGCAAACAATCCCGCTGCGGCGGCTTCTTTAAACATGATTTTACGGTGCGGCAACAAACCATAAAGACAACTTAAATTCAGTAATGAAAATAAATGTAAGCCAATAAAATCAATAATCTCCTGCGCCAGCAAACTGTTCCAGATAATTGACAACCATTGACAAACTGCCGCCACAAAATAGGCAATAAATGCACCAATAATATAAAACCCGCTGATTATCAACAACGATTTATACAATTTTCGTGAACGCTTTACCCGCAGAATCTGATTTAATCCCTGCTCAATTGCCAATAACACGCCATAGGCAGAAGCTGCCAGCGAAATGATGCCAAACAATGATAAATGTCGTGCATTTTCGAAAGACATTTTAATTAATGCATAGAGATCGCTTCCGGTTTGCGGGATAAATTGGTTATAAATATAGTACTCAATATCAGAAATCAATTTGCTGGAAAAAGGCATCAGCTCGCTAATGCTGACCATCGCCACCGAAAAAGGGATAAATGCCAAAAGAAGAGTATAGGTTAAATTTCCACAACACGAAAACCCGCCACTTCGTGAAAAACCACGCATAACATCTTTAATAAACCATAAAATAGTGCGTCCTCTGCGCGGGACCTTACGGATATGACGATATTTAATCAGCGGCATGTTGAATGACATTCCATTTTTAATTCCGCCCACACCTCGTTGACCGTAATCCGGGTTTTGGGCGGGTAAGCAGTAAAGCCATAGATTTTTTCATCTTTTCGCGGATAAATCCAGTCAATTGCAGTTAAGTCATGTGGCAATTGCTTAATAGCCGGAGCATTCGGAACACTTGAACCGGTTGTATTGCTCAAAGCCGCCGCACTTGTTGATTCCAAAACGGTGTTGATAAACTGATAAGCCAGTTGCGGATTGTGCGCTGACACCGGAATTACCAGATTGTCCAATTCTATCATATTCCCCTCCCGTTGCAGCATTCCGGATAATTGATACGGCAAATGGGCTTTTTGGGCATCCTGCAGAGTATTATATAAATCATTGGAATAGCTCATCGCCAACCAAATTTCACCATTTAATAGTGAACGGTAATAGGTGGTACTATCAAAACGCGCCCAATAACGTGAGGCATGCTCAATTAGTTTGCGGGCAGCAGTTAAATCATTGGGATTACTGGAATTAGGATCTTTACCTAGATATAACAACGCGGCGGCAAAAACATTGCGCTGCGAATCAAAGACGGTAACTCTGCCCTGCAGTTTTTGCAGATATTTATCCTCAAAAATCACTGCCCAACTATTGGGAACTATCCCCAACTGCTCAAGTTTAGTTTTATTATAGCCTAAAAATACCGGGGTATAGGCATAAGGTAATGAATAATTATTGTTGGGATCAAAACCCTGGTGAAGAAATTGAGATTCTAAATTGACACGGTTGGGAATTTTTTGCAAATCCAACGGTGCAAGTTTACCCATTTTATGCAAATCCTGTATGGCATAACCGGTACCTATGATAACATCGTAACCGCTTGCTCCAGCCGCAATTTTCGCTGCCATCTCTTGCGGATCGCTAAAATAATTAAAAAACAGCTTGCACCGGCAGTGATTTTCAAACTCAGCTACCGTTGAATCGGCAATATAATTGGAAGTGGTATACAAATTCACTACCGGTTGCAGGGCATAAAGCAAGTTTACTGCCAAAGAAATTATTACAGCCAAAATTAAACGATTTACACGCATACTCCAACCGTATAAAACATTATCAACTGAATATTAACTCAAAAACAAACACTTGACTCAAAATAATCAGCTTATTACAAGCCACAAGTTCCATTCATTTTGGTTTCAGTCCATAACTCACTGACCAATATCCGAGTTTTTGGCGGATACGCCTTAAATACATACATTTTTTGCATATTTTGCGGATAAATCCACGGCAACTGACGAACTTCAGGATTCAGACGTTGAATTGCAATCGGATTGGGAACACTTGAACCGGTCATCATCGATAGTTCATAGACACTTTGCGGACTCATTGCTTCATTGATAAACGCGTATGCCAGTTGTGGGGTATGATTGAAACTCGGAATCACCATATTATCCAATTCGTACATATTGCCCTCACGCTGGAGCATAGCACCAATTTGAACCGGTGATTTGGCAGCTTTGGCATCCTGCATGGTCTTAAATATATCAATCGAATAACTCATCGATAACCAGATATCACCACGCAACAACCCACGGTAGTAGCTGTCGCTGTCAAATTTCGCCCAATATGGAGCAGCCTTATTAATTACCGCCATAGCCGCATTTAAATCATCCGGATTAGCCGAATTAGGATCTTTACCAAGATATAATAATGCTGCCGCAATTACATTTCGCGACGAATCAAACACCGTCACATGCCCTTTAAGTTTTTTAAGATAACGCGGATCAAAAATTACCGCCCAACTATCCGGAACAATTCCCAAGGCTTTCATCATTCCCTGATTATAAGCCAAAAAAACCGGCGTGTAGGCGTAGGGAACCGAATATTTATTGCCTGGATCATAGGGTTCATTGAGAAACTGCTTGTCAATGTATTTGAGGTTTGGCAGTTTTGATTTATCCAAGGGCTGAATTTTACCCATTGCCGCCAACTGCTGTACCGCATAACTGGTTGCAACAATTACATCATAACCATTGGCACCCGCGGCAATTTTAGCCAACATTTCATCATTATCATTAAAGAAGTTTTGATTAAGAGTACATTTGTTTTGGCTATCAAAGCGCGCCACCGTACTATCGGCAATATAATTGGAGCCGATATAGAGGTTAAAATCGGTGGCCAGCGCCATCCCCGCCATAATTGTCAGCCCAATCAAGCCTAATAATTTTTTCAATATTATTCCCGCCTACTTAAATAATTGTGGTGATAATTTGGTGGCAACCGAAGTCAAAACCAGCGTACATAATATAATGATCGTTGATGCCGCATTGATTTCCGGTGTCACTCCCATTTTAAGCATCGAATAAATTGCCAGCGGCAAGGTACTTGAACCTACTCCGGCAGTGAAGAAGGTAATCACAAAATCATCCAGCGACAAAGTAAATGCCATCAACCAGCCGGCAATCACTCCCGGCAAAATGGTCGGCAATAAGACCAAGAAAAATGCCCGTACCGGCGAGGCACCCAAATCACGGGCGGCATCAATCAGGCTGTCATCCATTCCGTGCATTCGGGTTTTTACCGAAATTGTCACAAAAGACAAACAAAACGCAATATGCGCCAGAATAATTGAACTCATTCCCAAGGTAAAATTAATCAAGAGGAAAAATAACAGTAACGACACCCCAACCAGCAATTCAGGCGCGGCAACCGGAATCATTACCAATGCCGAGAGCAACGGCACTTTATAGCGATGCAATGCGACTCCGGCGATAGTTCCCAAAACCACCGATACGGTGCTGGCAATCAATGCAATTATGATAGAATTAAGCGCAGCATCAATTAATTGGCGATCCTGAAACAGCACCTTATACCACTTGAGGGTAAAGCCGACCCAGCCAACATTAACCCGCGAATCATTGAATGAATAGACAATCAGAACTATCAGCGGAATATATAAAAACAAATAGACCAAAATTCCACCAATTCGCAATTGTGGAGAAATTTTACTTACGTGCATATTTTAGTCCTCCACTATGTCCGGCGATATAAGCCACGATTAATGAAATTGCCAACACACACAGGGTCATAATTATTGAAGTAACGCTGCCTAGCGGCCAATTCATCGTCTGCAAAAATTGAAGTTTAATCAAGTTCCCAATCATCAGCGAGCAGTTATTACCAACCAATTCCGGCACCACGAACATTCCGATACAGGGAATGAATACCAGTCCGCAACCGGCAAAAATTCCCGGTAAACTCAACGGAATGGTTATATTCCAAAACGATTCCCGTCGGGTAGAGCCCAAATCACGGCAGGCTTCAAGTAGCGCCGGGTCATGCTTTTCAAGATTGGCATATAACGGCAAAATCATAAACGGCAGATTAATATATACCAAACAAATAATTACAGCAACTGACGAATATAATAAATCCACCGGCGGTTGACCAAAAATCGCCAATACGTAATTGACGATATGGCTAATCGCCCAATTAGGTCCTAAAATAATCATCCATGCATAGACCCGAATCAAGAAGTTGCTCCAAAATGGAATAATCACCAATAGCAGCAATAAATCGCGGTATTTTTTGGGACTTCGGGCAATCATCAGAGCCAATGGATAACCAATCATCAAACATAACAGTGTGGTAATCAGCGAAAATATTATTGAGCGGAAAAATAATTTCCAGATAAAACCACTGGTGAAAGCATAACGAAAACCATCCAAAGTCAGATTTAGCGCGGTATGCCCATTGTCATGACTAACTAACGGCGCCACTCCACCGTAATCACCCGGTTGACGAAAAGCAATAAACACCATCAGCAGAGTTGGAATCAAGAACAGCAAAATCAGATAAACCAGCGGTGGGGTTGATAAAACCCATTTTTCTTTAAATTTAGCGGGATTAAACATCGGCAAATTCACTTACAAAAGATTAACTGGTCAAAAATGTTCCAGCTTCCGGATTAATCGATACAAATACTTCATTGCCATCCTGAAAGAATGCAGCCTGATGAGCGCGGCTATTTGCCAGCAAACATTGTAGCGTCAAACCATTTTCCAGCGCAAATTCATATAAAGTATCTTCGCCATAGTAATAATAACCTTTAACTTTGGCCGGAATGGTTATCAATTCAGCATGCTCTGGATCATCCCAGTGCGCCTGAATTTTTTCGGGACGAATTGCAAACCAGCCGGTTTGTCCGACTTGGTAGCTACTATTGGCTTCATTTTCAAGCTCAATCGCAAAATTATCTGCCACCAACAAGGTAAATTTACTATCAGTAACTTTAGTTACCGTTGCCGCCAATAAATTACATTTACCAATAAAATCCGCCACATAATAAGTTTTGGGATGAGCATAAATTTCGCGCGGCGTGCCTAATTGTTCCACAATTCCATGATTCATCACCGCAATCCGGCTGGATAACGCCAACGCTTCACTTTGGTCATGAGTTACATACACGAAGGTAACGCCGGTTTCTTCCTGTAGTTTAACCAATTCTACGTGCATGTGTTCGCGCAGCCGGGCATCAAGAGCTGACAACGGCTCATCGAGTAACAATAGTTTAGGGCGATCAACCAGTGCCCGGGCGATGGCTACCCGTTGACGTTGGCCACCGGAAAGTTCATGCGGATAACGATTGACAAATTTCTGTAATTGGACATCCTCGACCAATTCATCCACCTGAGCACTGATTTTGTCTTTGCTCCATTTAGCCATTTTCAAGGGAAAGGCGATATTATCACGGACAGTCAAATGGGGAAATAAGGCATAACTTTGAAACACCGTATGCAACGGACGCTTTTCGGGCGGTAAATTATTGATATTTTGTCCATCGAGAAGAATTTCTCCCGAGGTTGGCATCTCAAAACCAGCGATCATCCGCAACAGTGTCGTTTTACCACATCCGGAAGGCCCCAGCAGCGTAAAAAACTCACCCTGCTCAATGCTGATACTGACATCATTGACTGCGGTGTAATCGTCAAACTGCTTGACAATATTTTTTAGTTCAAGAATCGCCATTTATTTATCACTTTCATAATAGCGGATTATCAACCATTCCCGATCGCTAGTTTAACCGGAAAACTCTGGCTTAGCCAGAATTGCTAAGCGGTCTATTTTAGCAAAAAAAATTCGCAGTCGGGCAGTTTTTGCTGCTGTGCAGCAAAATAATTTCCGGCATCTAAAATTTGCTTAAAAAAAGCCACATAAAAATGTGGCTTGCGATGGGCTAATGACAATTATTTACTGGCATCCACCATCCAATTGGAATTGATGATATTACTAAATTCCGCCTGCTGACTGGCTGTCATTTCACTTTTAACAGGTTTGCTATATACTTATCCCAACACATGATAAAGACATTGGTTTTGACGCTACTTTGTTTGACCTAACGATGCTTCAGCAATGATTCAGTTTTATTCAACTTTTTAATCCATACTTCGCCAAGTTAATCTTGACTTTTCCTAACGCGCCACTACCACAGCTCTTTACCGCAGCAGCTTAGGAGGGTGTTTGCAACCATCCCTATAGATCGATTGCGATGTGTCTTTCATCATCTCTAACATAGCTTTACTACGGCACATCCACTACCGGGTCCTTTTGATTAAGGTTAGTTAAACTAAAATCCGGCTTGAACACAAATTTTATGACGTACTCTCAAAATGAAGAGCGAAAAAACTTTTTAGTGTGCATTATTGCTGTTCCAGATGTAAGTTTACCATCATTAACATCCTTACATATTTGCATTGCTTCACTGTAAGAAAGGCTACTAGAAAAATAAACATCTTCAATGCTACATCTACCATATTCACTATTTAATTTGCTCACAAATATTCTAGCATCGTTATTTTTATGGTTATAGGCTTTTCTAATCCAAATCCAACCATTTTCTGGGTTATTTTCTGTCTTTAAATATAGTGTGCCAATAGTGTATTCTGCTTGTGGACTTTTATTGCTTAATTTGAGAAAGTAATTTAAAGATAATGAATATTGTTTTTGGTTATAGTAAATGTTTGCAAGATAACTAATAGCATTCATCATTCCTCTTTGGTATGCTTTATTGCACCAATATAATGCCCGCTCATTATTTTGTAATCCAATTGAACCAGTATAATATCCGTTACATGCATCCATCATCGCAGGAACATATCCTAAAATTGCTGATTGCTGTAAAAAATAATTTGCTTTGGGTAAATCAACACTACCACTGACACCTGTTTTATATATCTGGTACAGGTGGTACTGCGATGCTGCATCTCCTATAGCTAAACCACTGCATTTATCTACGTATTTGGCATATTCTTGTTGGTTATAGAAATTGTTACAATCATCTAGCGTTGTGGTGAATGTGCTGCACGATGTACAGCACAATGCAATAATCAAAACTCGTATACAGTTAGTCATATTTTAACTACGTTGCGAAAATATATGGTGATCAAAATTTGTTTAAATTTAACAGAGAGTGTTAATTTTTCTGGTATGACCAAAAATTATTGCAACATACCCTACTTCCAAATTAATAAGTACTTAATTTTTCAAATATGAAATTCTTTGATTTATTGCATTTTCAATGCATTCTTTGTCTTGACATGCGTCCTCTGTATTAAGAACCCACTCTTTTTGATTTTGCTTAAATTCTGCTTTATTATCAGCCTGACTTAATTTTTCCTTATACGTATCAGACAAAGCTATGTCTAATTGAGCTAATGAAGAATCGGTACAGATTGACTTCTCTACAAAATTACTTGCTTTAGTACAATTAAAACTTGTTTCATATGTTTTTTCTTGGTTTAAAGAATCATTTGTTTCTGCTACAACCGATGATGCTTGTGTATCTTTAGCATCTTGATCTAAGTTAGTTTCATGTACTGTATCAGGTGTATCTGCTATAAGAGTTTTTTTAGCATCTGTACTTATTGTAGTCTCCGCTGTTTGTGATGCTGTAGCATGCTCATTTGATGGTTTTATATCATGTTTAGCAACATATATACCTATGATTATTACTATTACAATGGCCAATGGAGTTCCAAATAAACGCCCTATAATTCCAAATTGATGCAAACTTTTTAGCTTACCACCACACTCACATCTACGACCATTTGATTTTGCACATGGAACGCAATATTCGCTTCCACATATTTTACACTGATCATACTCGCCGGTTAAAATCTTCCTACAACTCGCACACACCATTTTTAAATCCTTTGAAAATATATAACATATATTATTATTTGCACTGTCCAACAGATAAGCTAGAACAAATTTTTCCATTCACCCATTTAGTATTTGACAGCTTTGCGTCATATAATTTTACGCCACTACCTTTGGCTTTATACATGTCTGCATTTGTCATATTAGAACCCCTTAGATCTGCAGATTGAAGATTTGCACTTTCTAGGTTTGCATTAGTGAAATCAGATTGTTGTGCATTAGCGTGTGAAAATATAGCATTTTTAAGACTTGCATTCCGAAAGCTCGAGAATGTCACAAAAGCTCCTGTAAAATTTGCATTATCTAAAATTGAACCATTAAAATTTGAACTAGAAATATCCATATTACTAAAATCAAATTGTTTCATGTTACAGTTGGAATAATTATTACCTTTAACCACTCCACTAGAATTTGTTGGGCAATTAATAGATGCGCACCCAAAAAGAACAAAAGAAAGAATATATAAAATTTTATTTTTTATCAATTTATTGAACCTCACTATAAAAATTTCATTTATTGTTAGCCGACAAATCGACAGCTTGTTATCTTATTATTCATTGTGATTGTAAACTAATTTTCAGTTAGTTGTCTATAAGTTTCTATTTTGCAACGCACAAATGAACACTCTCGTGTAGATAAGTTAATTCAAACACTTAAAAACACCATTCAAATCAACACATTGATTTAAAACAACAATATCAAATAAATCACACCACGATGAAAAATAAACTGCGTTTTTTATTAAGTGTGGTATTTTTGAACACCACGTCATTTATCAACATAAAAACCAAGAAACCCAATTTCAAAACCATAAAAACCATTATAATAATGGGCTAATTAAAACATCAATATTAACCAGTCAAAAACAGCAAAAATATTACAACTGGATTGATCCTACATAATCCCAAAAGAGCCAGCCTAGCGCTGGAGTGAGTATTATCAAAGTGAAAATACGTTTTGTCAGGAGTTACCAATGCAAGAACATCTACAGCATAAATTAAAAAATCGCCATATTCAAATGATTGCCCTTGGTGGTGCGATAGGAACCGGTTTTTTCCTCGCCTCGTCCAGCGCCATTCAAATGACCGGTCCATCAATTGCATTGGCTTATTTATTGGGCGGTTTAATCATCTATGCAGTAATGCGTGCACTTGGTGAAATGACGGTTGATTATCCCAGCTCAGGGTCATTTGTCGAATATGCTCATCGTTATCTGGGAACCGGTGCCGGATTTGCTGCTGGCTGGAATGCCTGGCTGCTATTTACCGCCGCCTGTATGATGGAAGTTACGGCTGCTGCGACATTACTCGATTACTGGATTGTAATTCCGCATTGGATTACTTGTCTGGTATTGTTGTTGCTATTCGGCGGAATCAATTTAATCGGTGTCAAATATTTTGGTGAAACTGAATTTTGGTTTGCCGGAATCAAAATCACCGTAATTATTTTAATGATTGCTGTTGGCGCCTATCTAATTTTCTTTGATAGCAACGTTCATAGCATTGCCAAAGCCAATATCCAAAATTACTCAAACAGCTCAGTATTTTTTAGCCACGGCATGATCGGCTTTCTCAATTCGCTGGTAATTGTCTGTCTATCGTTCTGTGGTTCGGAATTTGTCAGCGTTGCTGCCGGAGAGGCCGAAAATCCGCAAAAGTCGATTCCCAAAGCGGTTAACGGAGTAATTGTGCGGATTATTCTATTTTATGTCTTAACTATGGCAGTAATTGTTTTAATGTATCCATTTGAGCATATTACCAAAGACACCAACCCGTTTACCGATGTTTTTGCCAAATTAGGTTTTGCCAAATCCGCTGACATTATTAATTTTGTCGCAATTACCGCTTCGCTTTCGGCATTAAATAGTTGTATTTACGTAGCATCGCGCTTTTTATACAGCTTATCTTTAAACGAGCAGGCACCGAGAGCCTTTGCCAAAACCGATCACACCCGCCTACCACGGAATGCGATCTTATTCACTACCGGCATGGCATTTATTGTGGTTATTGCCAATTATACTTTCCCGGCAAAAATCCTGCAATATCTATTTGCGTTAATCACCGTAGCGATTATTATCAATTGGTATATCATTTTGTTATCGCACATGTTATTCCGTAAACAAAAATTGTTAAGTGGCGAAAAAGTTGCCTACTCAATGCCCGGTTACCCGTATGTAAACACTCTCATCATGGGCGTACTGTTTATTATACTGATGGTGATGTCCAAAAATAGCGATATGGAATTAAGCGTCTATATTGCTCCAGCATGGTTATTAATATTATCAATGATTTACGCCCTGAGCACCAAAAATACCTTATCGGTAAAACGTTAATTGAAAGAACTCCTGAAACAAGCTGGGTCTTCACCCAGTTTGTTTTTATTTGCTATCCCCTTATACCTGTCTATAATTTATTAATCTGCAATTAACGCCACCGGTTTACCCTCAGCGTTGATTCCTACATAAGTGAAAATACCATGGGTTACATGTTTGGTTTTCTGATTAATATAATCGTATGTCCATATCTGAACTTGGATTTTTACTGAAGTTCTACCACGTTTAAGTACCTTGGCATAACAAGAAACCAGATCTCCAATTTTTATAGGATTGATGAATGACATGCTATCAATTGATACTGTTACCGCCCGTCCACTGGAAGAAAGACGGTTAGCTAGAACAGCGCCACCCAAATCCATTTGAGACAATACCCAGCCGCCAAAAATATCTCCATTTGCATTGGTATCTCCCGGCATTGCAATAGTTTTTATTACCAAATCCTGTAAATCAGGCAATTGTACTTGTTCCATTTAATCGCATCCTTATATGTAATTTAATCAAAATAATCTTCAAAATTTAGGTCTGAATTCTATCACTATCAACTAACCGAATAAAATCAGATTAAGTACGGTAATTAATCACAACTTACATCACCCACCTGATATTTGGTTGCTGCGCCGGTACATCTATGCGATAATTACCGCTCTTAACAATAACAAAATTAAATTGAATAATGAAAAAACCTTTAATTCTATTATCACTGGGCGCAATTCTCGAATACTACGATTTTGCAATTTATATATATTTTGCCAAAGCCATCGGCAATAGTTTAATTCCACTGCATGATAGTACCGCCAACCTGATTGCAACTTTTGGCATCATGGCAGTCGCGGCAATTTTTCGTCCGCTGGGTGGAATGGTACTAGCGCATTTTGGCGATACCCGTGGTAGGAAAAATGTCTTTATTTATACCATTCTCTTGATTTCATTACCGTCGATGGCAATTGCGTTTATTCCCAGTTATACCGAGATCGGAATTATGGCAACCATATTGCTGATTTTATTGCGTGCCATTCAGGGAATTGCCATCGGTGGCGAGATCCCTGGGTCAATTGTTTATGCCTACGAATTATCTGCAACCAAAAATAAAGCCTTAAACACTAATATCGTGGTTGCCGGCACCAATATTGGTTTTTTTCTGGCATCGGTTATCGGAGCCCAACTCTTATCCAGCCACATGCTCCCAATAAGCGCCTGGCGGATTGCTTTTGTTATCGGTGGAATTTTTGGTATTATCAGCTATTTTTTACGCAAATATCTGGAAGAAACGCCAGAGTTTGCGCGCTATCAGAAATTAGTTGCCTCCCAGCGGCACACACCCTATCGTGAATTACTGGCTAATTACCGCCAGCCATTATTACAAATGACTGCTTTTGGCAGCGTATTGGCAGCCAGCCTAGCGGTTTATAGCTTTTTTATGCCAAGCTTCCTAAACCAATTTTATGGAATCCCACTCAGCGCGGTATTAAAAATAAACTCATACTCGCTATTAATTTTCATCATCAGCGCTTTTTTAGCCGGAAAATTTCACTATTTATTCGGGAAATATTTTTTGATCATCAGCCTATGTGGGTTCAATTTATTGAACATCTGGCTGTTTGCACATTATAACGCACTAAATCTTGATCAAATTTTCATCATTCACGCAGCAATTTTATTTTATATCGGGATCATTTGCGGACGGTTGCCAGTATTAATCGCGGCATTTTTTCCATTGCAAGTCCGCTATTCCGGTGCCGCTTTAAGTTATAATATTGCATTAGGAATAGTTGCTGGCTTTACTCAGGTAATTTTATTTGGATTAATCAAGTTTAGCGGGCTTTTGTGGCTGCCGGCTGGTTATATTCTATTATTCTCGCTACCGGCATTGTATTGTTTAATCCGGATTCCGGCAGCAAAGTTAATTAATTATCCATAATTTTTGCAAAAATATTTCATGTTAATAGATGTTATGTACGCTTCTATACTTCAGCGTTAAATTCTTTGTCATACATAACATCACATGTTAATTCAATATATACCATAACTAAAGGAGATATTTATGGCTCTTGTTGCGTTACGTCAGGTATTAGATCATGCCGCCGAAAACAACTACGGCGTACCGGCATTTAATGTCAATAACCTGGAACAGGTGCAGGCAATTATGGAAGCCGCTCAAGAAACTTCGTCGCCGGTGATTTTACAAGCCTCTGCTGGTGCGCGGAAATATGCCGGTGAAGAATTTTTGCGGCATTTGATTGAAGGCGCAATTGCCGAATACCCACAAATTCCGGTGGTCATGCATCTGGATCATGGCGCGTCACCCAGCACCTGTTTTCAGGCAATCCGCTCCAATTTCTCATCGGTAATGATGGATGGCTCCTTAATGAGCGATGGCAAAACCCCAAGCAGCTATGAGTACAATATCGATGTTACTCGCAAAGTAACTGAGTTAGCTCATGCGGTGGGGGTCTCGGTTGAAGGCGAATTAGGCTGTCTGGGATCGCTGGAAACCGGAGAAGGCGACAAAGAAGATGGGCATGGCTTTGAGGGTAAACTAAGTCACGATCAGTTACTGACCGACCCTGAGCAAGCAAAACAATTTGTCGCTGAAACTAAGGTCGATGCCTTGGCAATTGCAATTGGTACCTCCCATGGTGCCTATAAGTTCACTCGTAAACCCACCGGCGAAATTTTGGCAATTGAACGGGTCAAAGAAATTCATCGGGTAATTCCCAATACCCATTTGGTAATGCATGGTTCGAGTTCAGTGCCACAAGAATGTCTGGCAATCATCCGTGAATTTGGCGGTAAGCTTAAAGAAACTTATGGCGTTCCAGTTGAAGAAATCCAAACCGCGATAAAATATGGCGTTCGTAAAATCAATATTGACACTGATATACGTCTGGCAATGACTGGCGCTATTCGCCGCTATTTTGCCGAACACACCGATCATTTTGATCCACGCCAATATTTAAAGGCAGCAAAAGACGCCGCCAAACAAATTTGTATTGCACGTTATCAACAATTTGGTGCTGCAGGCAATGCTGCAAAAATAAAGCCGGTGCGCTTAATCGTAATGGCTGAAAAATATCGTTAATCCAGCTTAGGCGGCAATCGACGTTTTTTAGCATAAACCAGTTTATGCAATAACTCGCGATAACTCTCAGGCGTCAGACTAAATACCATTTGGTACTGGCGCTGCTCCTCGGCAACTTTGTTATAAATTGCATTGAGGCTGATTTCATTAAAGCGAATCACTTGCTCCAATATCCCAATGTCAATATCGGCAAATTCATCACAATTCAACTCCAAGTAACTAATCAAATTAAATAATTCCTGCAACTCGCTATCCAATAATTGCAGTTTTTCATATTCCGGCACCGGAAATTCGCGTGCCAGTTTAGGGTTAAAAAACAATGATTTGATAACATTGGCAATCTGATTAATCAATAATGGCGTACGCTTGACATTATCGCGGTAGGCTCCGCTAATCTGCTTGATCTTGCGATTATAGAAAGCAAAACGGCTGCGGTTATTCAAAATACTTTCGACCACACTCGGATCCAAATCAACAATCGCAGCCAATTGTTTTTTCAAAATCACTTGCAATGCTATTGCCTTAATCTGCTCCAGATAGGGTTTGGTCAGGCTAATCAAGCGCGCCTTGCCCTCATCGCTATTAATTTGGACTTCCGCGGTTAGTTGGTTGAGTAAAAAGGTAACCAAACCCAATGCCGAGGAGCTAACCCGCTGGCGAAATTGCTCAAGCCCGTGCTCGCGGATAAAGCTATCCGGATCATGTTCCGCCGGCAAAAACAGAAAATTAACCGCTTTAATATCGGTAACCAGCGCCATTGAACGCTCCAGTGCCCGCCATGCCGCTTTACGCCCGGCATTATCACCATCAAAAGAATAACAAATATTATCGCACAGACGGAATAAGGTTTTAATATGTTCTTCGGTAACCGCTGTGCCCATGGTCGCTACTACATTGCTGATTCCATATTGGTTAAGGGCAATAACATCCATATAGCCCTCAACCACAATCACTTGATTTAGGTCTCGAATTGATTTTTTAGCCTGAAATAGGCCATAAAGTTCCTGCGATTTATTGAATAGCTCGGTTTCTGGGGAGTTGAGATATTTGGGCTCACCCTTGGCAATAATCCGCCCACCAAAACCGATTAAATCGCCTTTGGAGTTGCGAATCGGAAAAATAACCCGTTCACGGAAACGATCATAGCGCTTATTATTATCATTATTAATAACCACGCCACAATCCAACAAAAATTTATTTGCCGGATAATCGCTAAATTCGCCGGCAAGATTCTGAAAACCTGCGGGAGCAAAACCCAATTCAAATTGATTGATAACCTGACTGCTTAGTCCCCGTTGTTGCAAATAATGCTGGGCAATATTGGAGCTACTCAATTGGCGCCGATAATAATTGAGCACTTTATTGATGGTTTCTTGCAAATTTAATTGGCGTTTTTTACGCGCTTGTTGTTCTTCTTTGCTTATTTTTGGTAATGATTCATCTTCGGGAATGGTAACACCATACTGCTCAGCCAATGATTTGACCGCCGAGACAAAATCTAGCCCCGAATACTTCATTAAAAAGCCAATCACATTACCCGATTCGCCACAACCAAAACAGTGAAAAATTTGCTTGACCGGACTCACTGAAAATGACGGTGATTTTTCATTGTGAAACGGGCAGCAGGCAAAATAGTTTTGCCCGGCTTTTTTCAATTTGAGGTGTCGTCCGATTACTTCGACAATATCAGAGCGTTCAACCACTTCATCAATGACATTTTGCGGAATTTGCATATACCCTTCGTCTTTCAACCGTGGACTTTATCGTCCTATACAAAATACTCCTCATGTACTTCCATGTACACTTCGAAGTATTTTTATACGTCCTTCGCGCCCACAATTGAAATACATTGAGTATAATATTAACGTGACATAATGTGTTTGATTTCGCTGGCAGTTAGATCGCGCCACGCTCCTTGCTCCAATCCGGCATCGCTAACTTTATCAATCCTGATTCGTTTAAGATCGGTAACTTTATAATCGCAAAATTCCGCCATCCGCCGTAATTGACGATTCACTCCCTCATTAAGGATAATCTTATAGACGTGGCTCCCAATCTGCCGTACTTGCGCTGGCTTTAAGCGTTTTTCATCAAGAATAATGCTGCCATTGGCCTGCGTTTCGAGATACTCCTTAGTCAGCGGACGGTTTACTCGCACAATATATTCTTTTTCTTTGGCGAATTCGGCGCCAAAGACCTTATAGACAAATTTACCATCATTGGACAAAATTACCAAACCGTGACTATCCTTATCCAAGCGTCCGGCATAAGTCAACTCTTTGATTTTTGGCAGTAATTCAAATATCGGTTTACCATCGGCACGACTTTTACTACAAACATAGCCTTTGGGCTTATTGAGTACCAAATAACGGAATTGCTGTTTTTCCTCGGTTAGTTCCGGCAAAATTTCGACTTTATCGACTGCCGGATTTAGCTTAAAGCCTAATTCGGTAATAACTACGCCATTTACCTTGATGTAGCCTTTGGCGATAAAATCATCTGCTTTGCGCCGCGAACAAATGTCCTGGTCTTTTAAGTATTTATTTAATCTAACTAACTCTTCCACATGAATCTTCTTATTTACTGATGTTACACACACCGCGGTATTTTAGCACTGAGTTATTGAGTTTGACGATTTTGCGCGCTGATTGGGAGTGTAAAATCAGCGTGCCATGAGGAAAAATCAATAACTGAGCGCTAAATTCTTTGTCATGCGTAACATCACTTATTTAGGTTGTTGCATCCATAATTACATACATCAATAATATCGGGTATAATACCATCCTACTGACGCTATTATACCCAATAAAAATTTTGCCAACCAAAAAATACTATGTCCTTCGATAAATCAAAAATTACCCGTGCCTCACGCCTAAGCATTGCAATGCTGATCAGCTTTTGCTATGTCACTTATGTCGGCGTTAGCAGCGGGGTATGGGTAATTATGACCTGTGCCATCGTGCTATTTGACAACCCAACCTACGGTGGAACGCTAACCAAAAGCCACCTGCGCTTTATGGGAACCTTTTTTGCCGCATTAATGAGCTTAATTTTCATTGTCGGATTTGCCAATAATGTTATCATCAATCTGATTGGCATTGTGGTTGGAGTATTTATTGCCGCCTATCTCTATATGGATAGCAAACAAAACTACCTCGGCGGGTTAATTTCGTGGACGATGCCGATCATTCTGATAAATAATAATAATATCAAATCGGCATTTTTACGGTTGCTGAATATCAGCATCGGTATTTTTATCGCCTGGATTATGCTGCGTTTTTTCTATCCGGAATATGCCCGCGATAAAATGTTGCGCACCACTCAAAAAACCATCCGTGAATTAAGAATCATGCTGGCAACCCTATCGGATAATTCGCTTTCGGCATTACAAATTCAGCAGGTTTTCTTGGAACGCGAACCGATAATTCTAGCAGAAATGGCGCGCTTTAATCGTTGGATTGAAGAAGCCAAACCAGAAACCGCCAAAAGCCCGGAATATGTTGGTGCGGCAACAAAAGCCTACTGGCATGCCCGGCGGCTCTATCGTTTATTTAGCGTATTGATTTATCATTTTGACTGCAGCCACATCGCCAGCAATCCCAAACTACAACGCTATATCAACCAATCATTGGTTCAATTTGATGGAATCACCGAGACGATTGAAAAAAACATGACCCAATTCATTCAACCGCAAGATTTAGTTATCCATACTTCGATTTTACAGCAACAGGAATTAGAATATGACCTCCACCATGAACGCCTGTCAACCACCACCATCTTTGAATTAATTCAGGAAGAAGGCAACCACATGGTTGCCGATCTGATCATTGTCTTTCAAAGCCGCAAGGCCAATAATTACTACGCCGCCACATCTTAATCTTATTAGCTAACGGGTTTGGATATAAACATAGGCGCTTGAACCGACGCTTAACGGATAGTTTTTGGCATCGTAATCGGTAATCCGGATCTGTACCGGCAAGCGTTGTGGCAGCATTACCCAGTTGTTTTCATTTTCGGTAACCGTCTGAATTTGATTTTTGGATGAGGTCACTTGGCGATTGACCGACCAGGTATTACCGACCACCACACCATGATAAACCTTACTACCCAAAAATACTCGCGGAATTATATACACTTTATTACCATCGCGCACATCTCGCAAATCAATTTCATTAAAATTAGCTTGAATAAAAATATTTGTAGTATCAATAAAAGAGAACAGTGGCTGGTGCTGCACGACCGGGGTGCCCAATGATAAATACAGATTATCAATTACCCCATCGGTGGCCGCCCGTACTTGGGTTAAATCAAGATTAATTTTAGCATTGTCCATCGCGGCTTTTAAACTAATAACTTTCTGCTGTTGGGCTTTGATTTCATTATCATCGACCGCTAATTGATTTTTAAGCGCATTGACCTGGTCACTTAAAGCTGCCCGCTCATATTCCAAGGTGCGTATTTCAAGAGTTGATACTGATTTATTGACCAATTGTGCCGATTTTAGAGAATAGGTATAATTTATCTTGTCATATTCTTTTTGCCGTGACTTTAATAAATCAATATTTTTAGCGGTGGTTTTTTCAAGAACCGTAACTTTAGCCAGAGCCTCGCGATAATTGGCACTGGCTTGCTGATATGCCAATTGATATGGTTCCTGATAAACGGTAAATAATAGATCGCCTTTTTTTACTTCCTGACCATTCTTCACATTAATTCCGGTAATAAATCCCGAAACATCCGCCGCCACCGGATTAATATTGGCAACCACAAAAGCATTATTGGTAAAAGGAAAAAGAAATGAGAAAAAATATATTATGCCACATACGACAATAATACTCAGAACCAAGATTGGGAAATTGGTAAATTTCTTTTTGAGTTTCGTTAGTGCATTCGTAGTAGAACCTGCTGTTTTCACCGGAGTTACCTATATCAAAACAAGACCATTATTTTAGCATGTTTATCAATAATTTATTAATTTGCAACCAACAATTACCTTGAGCATCGTCATCTTCAGCACTAAAATCAAACACTTTATTGTGCAGTGCATATGTAACTTTTGGAGATTAGTTGTTATAATCACGGCGAAAATCATTATTTTATAAGAGGATGTTAAATGAAAAAACTGTTATTAATTTTAACCGCCTGTAGCGGCATGGCTTTTGCTAAACCAACGGTTGAAATTCTGGCTACCGGCGGAACCATTGCCGGAGTTGCTGCATCACAAACTTCAACCACCTATAAGGCTGGCTCACTAACCGCCGAACAGTTAATTTCATCCGTGTCCGGATTGGATGGCTTGGCTAACATCCAATATGAACAAGTCTACAACAAAGATAGCGGCGATGTAACGCTGGCAGATTGGGTTAAACTTGCCGCTGCTGTCGAAAAAGCTGCCGCCGATCCTAAAATCAATGCAATTGTAATCACTCATGGAACCGACACGCTGGCTGAAACTTCATATTTCCTTGATTTAGTCGCTAAAACCACCAAACCGATTGTATTGGTTGGTTCAATGCGCGCGGCAACCGCCATGAGCGCTGATGGTCCTTTAAACCTTTATAATGCCGTAGCAGTAGCAACCAGCCCACAATCGGTGGGTAAAGGCGTGTTGGTCGCAATGAATGATGAGATTTTTGATGGTCGTAATGTTGATAAAACCAATACCACCAACGTTGCAACCTTCCAATCACTAAATACCGGACCAATCGGTCGAGTTTATATGGGTAAAGTTACTTACTCCACCACCGTTACTCGTCCCAACACGGTAAATACACCATTTAAAATTACTGCCGATACTAAATTACCGTCAGTTGGAATTATTTATATCAATGTCGGCACCGATATGGATATGTTAAATAACATTCTCCGTGATAAAAACCTGAAAGGGTTAGTAATCGCCGGAGTTGGTGATGGCAATATTCCAAGTTATGCTAAAGATTTCTTATTAAAAGCCCGTAAACAAGGCATCGTAATCGTCCGCAGCAGCAATGTTGGCAGCGGTGAAGTTAGCTATGATTACAATAACTGGGATACTACTTGCGACTTAATCGCCGGTAGCGATTTAAATCCGGAAAAAGCGCGGATTTTATTAATGCTGAGTTTAATGCAAACCACCAATACCAAACAAATTCAACAGATTTTTAATACCTACTAGAAAGGAATGATGATGTCATTTAGAGTAGAAAAAGATTTTATTAGCGAGTTTCAGGTGCCTGCGGATGCCTATTATGGTGTTCACACCGCACGGGCGCTGGAAAATTTTAAATTAACTGACTACCATAAAACCCACGTATATTTGGTGAAAGCTTTTGCTAAGGTTAAAATCGCTGCCGCCAATGCCAATTGCCGGACGGGTAAATTTTCGACTGAAATTCGTGATGCGATTATTTATGCTTGTGAACAAATTATTGCCGGAAAATATCTTGATCAATTCATTATTCCAGGAATTCAGGGTGGTGCCGGTACTTCAACCAATATGAATGCCAATGAAGTTATTGCCAATGTGGCACTGGAACATTTGGGTTATGAAAAAGGTCGTTATGATATTGTTAGCCCGATTGATCATGTTAATGCATCGCAATCAACCAACGATTCATACCCAACCTCAATCAAAGTTGCAATATATGAATTGGTTAGCGAAGTTGAGCGTAATCTCAAATATTTACGCCGTTGTCTCGAAGATAAGGCAACGGAGTTCAAAGGTATTATGAAAATGGGGCGTACCCAGCTTGAAGATGCGGTGCCAATTGCTCTGGGACGTGAGTTTAAGGTTTATGCCATGGCGATTAATCGTGATGTACGTCGCTTACATCAGGTTAAAGAGCTATTTTTACAGGTCAATATGGGGGGAGATGCCATTGGTACCGGGGTTTCAAATCATCCAGATTATCGTATTGCGGTAATTGAGGAGTTACGCCGGGTTACAAGAACACCAATTACAGCATGTGAAGATTTGGTTGATGGAACACAAAATTTAGATGTTTTCCCACAACTATCCAGTATGCTAAAAATTTGTGGCCTCAATCTGCGGAAAATCGCCAATGATTTACGTTTGATGAACTCTGGTCCAACCACATCAATGCATGAGATTGATTTACCGGCATTACAGGCTGGTTCGAGTATTATGCCCAAAAAAGTAAATCCGGTGGGTGCCGAATTTATCATGCAAATTGCCTACAAACTATTAGGAAATGATCTGATTGTTTCTGAATGTACTGTTGGTGAATTTGAACTTAATGCGTGGGAACCATTGATTGCCGATGCTTTGTTTGAAAGCTTGACATTACTCCGTGATGGTTTAGAATTATTTGCCGATACCGTTGTTAAAGGCATTGTTGCCAATAAAGAACAGTGTGAAAATTATTTTGAACATTGCCCTACTGCTGCGACAGAGTTAATTTCGATCATTGGTTATAACAATGTGGCTGAAATCATCGCTCGTGTAAATAAAACCGGTGAATCATATAAAAAAGCCGCAATTGACATGGGCTTTGTAAAGGCTGACTTTTTTGATAAATAATTAGCCGGTATATAATATTTGTTGTTTAAAATCACACTTTTTTTAAAGTGTGATTTTTTTATCTGTTTCTACCAGAATTGTCACAAGAGTGGACAACATAAACATGCCATTTATGATACACTAACCAATTGCTGTTAATGAGTTTGCTACCATCAAGCTTATGCTCATTAAGAGTAAATTAAAATAATTATAACCCACTAAAAACGATTAATCTTTTCACACAAGGAGAGTTGTTCATCATGAAAGCCGCCCGCGCCATTATCATCAGCCTGATTCTAGGCATTTTTTTTGGCTGGTTTATCCGCTACATCCAATTAGACCCCACTTCTAACACTAAGCTATTAGAAGTCCTTACCATGGCCTCTGACATCTTTATTAAACTAATTAAGATGATCGTAGCCCCGTTAATTTTTGCGTCATTAAGTCTGGGGGTTCTAAATATTGGCGATAATGCCAAGAGTTTGGGACAATTGTTTATAAAAGTACTCGGCTTATTCATACTCTCTTCAATTTGTTCATTATTTATCGGCTGGTTTGTCATTGATTTATTCAAACCAGGATTATCAATGGTTGAAGTTGGCAAATCATTATTAGCCGAAGGTGCCCAAACCGCAGGTGGCAAATTTGACTCTTCCGCGATTTCATTATCTAATTTCATCAAAGAAATCATTCCTGACAATATTGTCAGCTCCTTTGCCGGTAATCATATTATCCAAATCGTAATTTTCTCGATCCTGTTTGGGTTTGCATTAACCAAAATCAGTCCTAAAGGACAAGATTCATTAAAAACACTATTAGATGCCATCATGCACGCGATGTTTGGAATCTGTCATTTGGTAATGAAATTAGTTCCAATTGCAGTCTTTGCCTCGATTGCCAACGTAATCATCAAACATGGTTTTGGCGTACTTTACACCTATATGTTATTTATTTTGGAATATTATTTGGCATTAATCGTAGTTTGGCTGGTTCTATACATAATATCGCTGAAAGTCGTTGGACGCTCAATTAATCGCTTGCTAAAAAGCGTGATCCCGCCACTATCATTATCATTTGCCACCTCGTCTTCTGAAGTCGCTTATCCAGCGGTATTCGAGGCCTTGGATAATCACGGTGTTCGCGAAAAAATCAGCAGTTTTGTGCTGCCGATGGGTTACTCATTCAACATGATTGGATCAATGGTTTATTTCAGTTTCGCAATTATTTTTATTACCCAAGTATTTGGAATTGATATTTCATTTACCGATAAATTGTACATTTTCTTTATGTTATTAATTACTTCCAAAGGAATTGCCGGTGTGCCACGTGCCTCTATCATGGTAATTACTTCGGCAGTTTCAGCTTTCCATTTCCCGATGGCAAGTATTTTATTATTATTGCCGATTGACGCTTTTGCTGACATGGGACGTAGTGCTACCAACGTTTATGCCAACACGGTAATGACTACCTTTATTGATAAATGGCATAAAGATTAATTTATTGCCCTATCTCTAACCACAAGGCAGCTTCGGCTGCCTTTTCTATTTCCCGGCCATTTTCAAACACTTTATACTGCACTGCACCTACTTATTTTTTTTAAATTTGTTATAATCTGCCACTATTAAAACTAATGTTTTTTATCATATCGCTGAGTTATTTAAGTAGTGGTATTTTTTCTGAGGGAATACAAATGAATAAGGGAATTGGGCGTTTAATTGGACCGGCTTTTTTGGTGCTGGGAAATGTATTAGGGGTTGGTATTTTAGCTGGACCAATTACTGCTGGTTTAAGTGGTTTCGTACCCAGCTTGTTGGGAATGCTGTTAATTTGGCTATTAATGATGATTTCGGCCTTTGTAATTGCACATGCGATTAAACCTGGCAGCAAACACTTTGATTTACCTTCTTTTTATAGTGAAAAAATCGGTGGTTTTGGGAAATGGATTGCAATTGTTTGTAATCTAATTATTCTTTATGGCGTATTGGTGGCATACTTAAGTGGGATTTCAACTATTATTGCCCGCCTATTTCCGTCTTTAAACGCCCATCAATTACCGGTAATGTTAGTTTACTTTGTAATTATGTTCCTGTTAATTGTAACCGGCAACAAAGCCATCAGTAAAAATAATATTGTGGTTATTTCATTGATCTGGATTTGTTTCTTCTTAATGATTGGTACTGCATTCGGTAAATTTGAAATGTCAACCCTAGTGGGTACTGAAGATTGGCGTTACGTACCAATTGTCTTACCGGTGGCTATTTCCGCATTTCACTTTCACAACATTATTCCAACCGTCTCAAAAAAATTAGATTATGACTTCAAAAGTACCTGCTGGGCAATTTTCATTGGTCTATTATGCGGGTTGATAATTAACGTTTTATGGTCATTCTCGGTCTTGGGTTCATTAAGTTACGATCAAATTGTTATGTCCTATCAACATGGAGTACCGGCAACTGTACCAATGGCACATTTACTTGGTAATACAGTTTTCATGTATAGCGGACTAGTGTTTGCGGTTTTAGCGGTAACGGCCGCATTTATAGCAAATGGTACCGGTTTATTTGGTTTTATTGGTGATTTAGCACATACTTACTTTAAGGTTGACAACAAATATACCATCGGTTTAATTTCATTTTTACCACCAATTGCCTGTGCCTTGATTTATCCAAAAATCTTTGTAGTAGCAATTTCTTTTGTCGGTGGGATCGGTGAAGATTTATTATTTCTGACTTTGCCGGGAGTAGTTTTATTACAGGTTGCCAAAAATAAACCATCATCTATCAGTGGTTGGTTAAAATTAATCGCGTGGATAATGATACTGGTGTCAATCTATATCTGCATTTATGTATTCTGTCAAAAATTTTTGGGAATGTTTAAACCACATTTTGCATAAATATTAAGTATGCAGATAGCGGTTGTGTAATTTCCAACCCTAGCATTAAAATGACATCAAATAATAATAAAACCTCGCTTTAAAGCGAGGTTTTATTATTATTTCCGAATAAAAATCAAATCCCAGACCCCATGTCCGAGTTTTAAGCCACGGTTTTCAAATTTGGTTAGTGGGCGATATTCCGGTCGCGGGACAAATTTCCCGTCAATTGCCTGATTAATCAAACTTGTTTCTTGATTTAAAATATCCAGCATACACAGCGCATAATCCTCCCAATCAGTTGCTAGATGGATATATCCGCCTGGTTTTAATTTTTGTGCCAGTAACTCAACAAATGGTGTCTGAATAATCCGACGTTTATGGTGGCGTTTTTTATGCCACGGGTCAGGAAAATAAATATGAATCCCATCCAGAATATCATCGGCTAACATATTCTTAAAGACTTCAACCGCATCATGACGGATAATTCGCAGATTATTAACGTTATTATCCCGCATCTGCATTAATAATGCGCCTACTCCCGGTAAATGAACTTCAATCCCGAGATAATCATGTTCCGGATTATTCTTGGCGATTTGCCAGGTCGCATTGCCCATACCAAAGCCGATTTCAACAATTTTAGGATTATCTCGACAAAAAGCGGCGTTTAAATCACACCGCTCTTGATTATATTCAATGCCGAATTTTGGCAATAATTCATTAATGGCTTTTAATTGCCCGGAAGTAATCTTACCCTGGCGCAGCACAAAACTACGAATATCCCGTTGAATGTTATTTTGTTCAATTTGTTCCATATTTTGCTATTGCTCACTAAATTGATGATTAACTACTGACTTTTTGCGCCGCGATTTACGACGTTTTTTACGTTTTTTTGGCTCATGTGGTGCAATATCAACCAACTCAACCAAAAGCTCAGTTTTTTCCTCATCTCCGGATTCCATAAATTGATTCCACCAGTTAAAAATCTGCGGATCAACCTGAAGAAAATCATGGCGCAAACGATATAAATGCCACCCCTGACGAAACCGTGAATTATTAACAACATGCTCTAATTTAGCAACATTTGGTAAATCAAAATCCACCTGTAACATCCAAATTTCACGCATCGCAGCATAGAGATTACGAGTAATTCCCGAATTAAATATCAAATTACGGTTTTGCCCAATAGCATCAATTAACGCTTGGCGGGGATGATTAGTTTCTTTTAGTTTCTCTTGCCAACTTTTATAAATCGCCGGCCAAATTAAGCCTGCCAAAATAAAAGTAATTGACAAATCTTCTCCAGTTGCAATCCGTAAATCGGATCGCTCTAAAATTTTCAGCGCAAATTCGTCATTATGACCGTTAAAAAACAATTTATCAAACAAAGCAAATACCCGCCGCGGCAAGCCTAACTCATTTAATTCCCGAACGATATTAACCGCATTACCGGAAACCATGATTTTAAGCATTTCTTCAAATAAACGCCCTTTAGATTCATTTAACAACAAATTTTTCACATTGCGAAAATTAATATAGGTATTTTCATCGACCGTTAGCCCAAGTTTTTCAGACAGGCGAATTGCCCGCAATATCCTCACCGGATCTTCCAAGTAGCGTTCGTACGGATTGCCAATCACGCGAATAAGTCGATTACTGACATCATTTATTCCGCCATGATAATCAACTATCACTTCGGCAATCGGGTCATAATAGAGTGCATTTACGGTAAAATCGCGACGAAAAGCATCTTCATCAATTGTTCCATAATTATTATCAATCAGTATCCGACCTTCATCACTTAAGGCATGCTCATGCACTTTATCGCTACGAAAGGTTGATACTTCAATAATATGCCGTTCATAATGTGGTCGTCCGTATTTTAGGCTGCGCGCCTCATCCAAATGTTCAAAATAAACGTGTACAATTTTAAACCGCCGCCCGATTATCATCGAGTTGCGCCCAAAAATCCGCCGAATTTTCTCCGGATGGGCGCTGGTGGCAATATCAAAATCTTTGGGTTGCCGCCCAAGTAATAAATCTCGTACCGCACCACCCACAATATAAGCACTGTAACCGTTTTGTTGCAGCTTACTAATTACGTTTAGCGCATCCTGATTGACCATACTTTGGTCAAGACCGACAGAGCCAGCCACAATAATTTTTTTTGCCATTTGAAATCTCATAATTGTTATTATTTACCATTCCGCCAACAAGTTACGATCCCAAAGGTATTAAATAAATTTTCGCTCATTTATCTGTCTTTTAAGCCTGACAATAACAAATTATTAAAATCTATTTTATACCTCTGAAATAAACTTATTTATACGGTATCTGCGTATCATTATCGATTACCAGCCACACCTTATCAATTTGTTAAGAATAGAATTAGTACTCCATAAAAAAACAGGCCTATCATTGCCTGTCATAATCTTAACAAATCCATATGGCGAAAACTGCAAACATTTTTTCGAAATCACAAAATTTTGCGCTAGCGACAATCTTTAATAGCCTAATTATATCACAATGTACTTATTGACACCAATTTCGTCTACCCAGTGGAACCATTTATATCTAGATCCGATCATCCACCAATTAAAAAATCATAATAGATAAGCTTAGCCAAGCAGCTGCAATTTATGTTAAAATCTGCGGCATTATTTACCTCTTTACAAGATTATTCATGAATCATATTGTACTTGCCCGAAAGTGGCGTCCCAAACGCTTTGCCGATTTAATCGGACAAAATAATACCGTTACAATCTTAAAAAACATTATCTCTTCGGGACGGTTACATCACGCCTACCTCTTGACCGGAACCCGCGGGGTTGGCAAAACCACCATCGCGCGGATTATTGCCAAAGCCTTAAACTGCCTTAATCTTGCGGATAGTGAGCCGTGTTGCCAATGTACTAATTGCGGGCAGATTGATAGTGGGCGGATGGTCGATGTTATTGAAATTGATGCAGCATCCAATACCGGCGTTGATAATATTCGTGAAGTACTGGAAAATGCCAAATATGCCCCAACCAGTGGTAAATACAAGGTCTATATCATCGATGAAGTACATATGCTCTCCAAATCAGCATTCAATGCGATGTTAAAAACTCTGGAAGAGCCACCGGCACATATCGTATTTATCTTGGCGACTACCGACCCGCAAAAGGTGCCGATAACGGTATTATCGCGGTGTCTGCAACTAAAATTACGTAATTTGGTCGCTCCGGAAATTCAGGCGCATTTGCAAACCATTTTGCATGCTGAACAAATTGATTATATGGTAACCGCACTGGATTTAATTGCCAATGCCGCCAATGGTAGCATGCGCGATGCCCTCTCGCTCACCGATCAGGCAATTGCGTTTGCCAACGGTACGATTAGCGCAGAAATCGTTCAAAACATGTTGGGCATCAGTGATGACAGCTCAATTCTAGAGATATTATTTACTATCGCCAGCAGCAACAGCCCGCAGTTAGTTAAAATTTGCCAGCAGCTTAATCACGAAGGACGAAATCTAGAAAACATTCTGGAACAAATCAATTATACTCTGTTTCAAATTTCATTGGCACAACTAAGTCCGCAACCACAATTAAGCGATGAGATTCAACAATTAGCGCAGCAGATTTCATTGCAAGACTGTCAGTTGTATTTTGAAATCAGTAATTTGGGAATGGAACAAATTGTCAAGGTTTCCCAGCAATATCCAATTTTCGTGATGACTTTACTGCGGATGATTGCCTTTAAAATCGGCAGCCACGAGGAAAAACAGCTAATTGTTGCCGCAAACAATACCCACACCACAATAAGCTTAACACAACAAGATATACCTGTTGAAATGACCGTAATTGATACAGCAAGTAATGAATCACTACCGGACGAGAATAACGACCAACTACCGGCAGATAACCTTTTACAATTATCATTATCAGAGCAAGAAGCTCCGCCAACACAACAATCTGATACAAGTACCGAAGCAACACAGCTAATTGTTGCAACGGCAGCTGTTATACCACCATGGGAGGAGCAAGCTAATTCTCCCTCACTAGAGGTAGAGGTGGCGAATATTCAATCAATAGACAATCATCTGACATCAATAGCTAACGAAGAATCTCCGCTAGAGAAAGTGTTGTTACAAGAAGATGAAACTCGCCCAATTGAGGTAGCCGCTACGCCGATATCAACACCGATGTTGGAAAACTTTACTGGTGACTGGACTGCATTTGTTCGTAAAATTGATTTAGCTGCACTGGATGCCAATGCCGGAGTGGTGTTACGCAATTCGCAGTTAGAAAAATTTGCTTTCCCACAAATTGAGCTAGCTATCAATCTTGCGTTTAAAGACGCTGTTACCCATGAATGCGTGGATTTACTCGAAAAATTATTGTGGGATAATTATCAGCAACATTTTGACCTTAGTTTCAATTTTACCGAAGAGACACTGGCAAATAGCGTCAAATCACAAGACACTCAGGCCGCGAATCTTCGCCAGCAGGACGCAGAGCAGGCAATATTAAATGATCCGTTAATTCAGAATCTAATTAACAATTTTTCTGCCAAAATCTTACAAATAAAGCCAGTTTAATAGTTTGATCCACAACCTAATGAACTCAGCCTCGAGTGCAGTTCTTACTATTTTGCTACATCTATACCTCCATGCCAGAAAGACTAAACATACTAAAATAAAATACACCTAAACTCAAGAAAATAGAGAGCGGTTAAATATTGGTCAAAGCGTGAGTTTATTTCATCACCGACATTATCAAAAGCCAAATCGAAATCTGATTAAACAAGGAGCTAAACAAAATAGTTTAGTTAGCTCCAATACCTTGAGAGTGTATGTCCAATTTTAGCGGTGCAGTGTATTGGATTCATTATTAATTATTATTTATTATTTTCCGATACAAAACTCAGAAAAGATTACTCCAAGAAGATCATCAGCAGTAAACTCACCGGTAATTTCACCCAATGAGCCATGTGCATAGCGCAACTCTTCTGCCAAAATTTCCAGATGCTCCCACATTTCGAACGCATAATCTATATGCCTGACGGTTTTACGCATCGCATCCAGATGGCGGGTTCGTGCCAAATAAATATCGTCCGCAGTAGATTTATTCCAACCAATCAATGATAATAATTTACTACGTAGAAGATCAATTCCCTGTTTATGTTTAGCCGAAAGATAAATATTGGTTTCTCCATCCACCGCCAATATTTTGGCAGCGCCACCGCTTAAATCAATCTTGTTGTGTAGATACAGCCGTGGCAAATTAGCCGGCAACTGGTCAACAATCTGCTGATCCGCCTCACTCACCCCAATACTGTCATCAATTAAAATCATTGCTAAATCAGCGCTAGCCGCGGCCTGCAAAGCACGCTCTATACCGATTTGTTCCACCACATCCTGAGTAACTCTAATCCCGGCAGTATCAATAATATTAAATGGAATCCCGTCAATAATTATTTTTTGGCGCACAATATCGCGGGTAGTTCCGGCAATATCGGTAACAATTGCTACATCTTCGTTTGCCAGCGCATTTAGCAAACTTGATTTACCGACATTTGGTCGCCCAACAATAACAATGTTCGCGCCATTATTGAGAATCACACCCTGCTCGGTCGTGCCAAGCAAATTATAAATTTCCTGCTGTACCACTGCCAATTTATCACGAATCTTGGCATTGGCAATAAATTCAATATCTTCTTCTGGAAAATCCAGCGTTGCTTCAACAAACATCCGTAGATTAATTAGCCGCTCGCTAATTCGATCAATCTGCTGCGAAAATTTGCCGTGCAAAGATTTAAGCGCCCCTTTGGCTGCGGCCTCGCTTTCGGCATGAATCAAATCAGCAATACTCTCGGCTTGTACCAAATCAATTTTGCCATTAAGGTAGGCGCGCTTGGTAAATTCGCCGGCTTCCGCCATTCGACACCCCAATTCCAAACAACGCTTTAATAACATATTGAGAACCACTGGCGAACCATGCCCCTGCAATTCCAGTACTTCTTCACCGGTAAATGAATTTGGTGCCGCAAAATAAATAATCAATCCGGAATCAATTACTGTCCCAAACTGATCATAAAAGTCACCATAATGAGCATAGCGGGGTTTTATATTATCTTTATGGCAGAGCTGACTGATTAACGGTAACAAATTAGTACCAGAAATCCTGATTACACCGATTCCGGCATAGCCTGTGGCGGTTGCCACCGCGACAATATTATCCTGATGATAACGCATAGTCACTTCACCTAAAAAGTATAGGCGGTGGTTATATCTTCACCGCTCAAATTACACAAATAGCGCCACAACACCGGCATTTTGCCATAGCGACGAATTATCCGTCGCATTTGGCGAACGTCAGCTGGTAGAAATTCATTTTTTTGTATTGCTTGAAGCAATAAGCGCCACAAGGTTAGCAGTTCCAACTCACGATAAAATTCATCAACCACCTTTTCGGCAGCAAAAATCTTGCCGCGTTCCTGACTCCACAGCGGAATTATCCATTCCAAAAACTCAGCTTCTTGATTAAAATTTTTGATTAATTGTGATTGCTGTAACAAAAAAGCATAATATATCGAATCACCATTAACTAATCCGCTATTAAAATCATCAATCACATTTCTAAGCTGTTTCAACTCATTAATCATTGTCGGATAGTCATTTTTGGCAATTTTATCTGCAAAATAATCTTCTACAATCTGGTCATCCGCCAACTTGCGTAAATTGTCCATTGTATACATTAATTTAATCCACTCCTTAAAGTTAATTGGTCGCAAGTATTATTTTACCATACCGATAGTTTTCATCTCCAAAACATCCCCCGCGATTGCTGTTAATTCCATGGTATAATCGCGTTTTTACGCTCTGGAAACGCTGCGGATAACCATTAATGACACATAAGAAAAAGCTGCCTTTATTGACGATATTAGCTACGCTATTTAGCAATTATAGCTATGCCGATGGGTCAATGACCTATCTTGAGCAAAGTGGATTGAGTCAGGAACCGCTTTATTGCAGCAATCAGGATTATGCTTGGTATGAAAAGACCGGACCGGACAGTGTCGAAATTCCTCTTGTAGAATCGCAAAGTACCTATATTCAAGCCGATAGCCTCAATGGGCAAAATAAAAAACTACAAATCGCCCAAGGCAATGTGATTGCTTACAAAGACAATCAAACACTTAGTTCCGACTGGTTATTTTATAATATGCCAGATAGCCATGCAACCGCTGGAGATCGTGTTATTATAACCCGCCAGTATGATTCAATTCAGGCCAAATGGGTTGATTATTATCTGGATCTTGATAAGGGAACTTTTACTCAGGCGCGGATTCACTACAACAAGGAAAATGTCACCGCCGTCGGACAGACCATTACGGTTCAAGATAAAAAACATGCGACGATTGATCAGGGCTACTTTACTGGTTGTAATCCCGACGATCCGGCATGGTACATTAAATCTCAACAGATGACTTTTGATTATCAAAATTCCGAAGGTACTGCGCGTAATGCAACCATGTATTTTGAATCATTGCCGGTATTTGCATCACCGTATATGACATTCCCGCTCGGTGAAAGAAAAAGTGGGTGGTTAACTCCTAATTTTGGTGGAACCAGTACCGCTGGCTTTATGGCATCCGAAGCCTATTACTTTAATCTAGCACCCAATTATGATGCAACTATTACTCCGGAATTTTGGGCCAATCAAGGCTTTATGGTTACTGGTGAATACCGCTATAAAACTGAATCCAACGTTGGTAGCGTTTATACCGAACAAATGCCCTACAGCTGGGGTAATGATACCAGCAATACTTATCGCTGGTATTGGAGTTTAAACGATACTTACAACCCATGGAAAGATTTTACCACCGGTTATACCTACAATCAGGTCTCGGATAATAACTACTTCAATGATTTTGGTAACTTTTATTCAGTTACCGACAATGTCAATCTGGAACAATCTGCGTATGTAAAATATGCTCCGCAATGGGGTTCCGCCAGTGTCAAAGTACAGCAATTCCAAACTTTATATCCGTTTGGTTATTCTCAAACAGTTCCGATCTATGCCTCTTATCCAGCGGCGGTAGTTAATGTCAAACCGCAGGATATTGGTGGCGGTTTCCAAGGTGGGTTAAATACTCAATATACTTATTTTTCAAGTCCATCAATGCAAAGCGGTAGCCGGGCAATTGTTTATCCGAGCTTAACTTATCCGGTAAAATCAAGTTGGGGTTATATCACCCCCAAAGTTGGTTATAGCGACACTAATTATAATTTGGGAACTAATCCTGGATACCCCAACAGCGCAGGGACTTACAATGTCGGAGTGCCAATTACCTCGATTGATAGTGGCTTATATTTTGACCGGCCGATGGGCTTAGGCAGTGGTAGTTACACCCAAACTTTTGAACCGCGACTATATTATTTATATATTCCTGAAGTAAATCAAGCTAATTTACCGGTATTTGATACCGCCACGGCAACCTATAATTACAATCAATTATTCAGTGAAAACCGCTTTTCCGGTTATGACCGGATCAATATGGCGAATGACGTAACTCTTGGTGTCGTCTCGCGGGTAATTAATGACTCCAATGGTAGTGAGTTAATGAAACTAAATGTTGGCTACCGCTATTTCATTACCCCAGAAAACAACTTCATTTATGGTAATCAAACTCAATATGGTCAATTATTTTTACCGAATCCCAACTTCATTACCGAATTAACCAATCAATGGAGTAAAGAAATATCCTCAACGGCGACGTTCCAGTATGATACCAATTACAATGTATTGGATGCCTGGACGGCAGGGCTTAAATACAATCCCGATGTCGGTAAAATTATTAATGTTGGTTTTAGCTACCAATACCAATTGCCAATTTTCTTCTATGGTTGGTCACCCGGTCAGGCCTATACGCCAAATATGTATGAAAATCAATACGCATTAAATATTGCCGGACAATGGCCATTATATGAAAACAAAATCTACGCGGTCGGTCAATATAATTACGATTACACCCGGCAATTAATTTTGAATATGATTGGCGGCTTGGAATATAATGGTGGCTGTTATACCATTAGTGCCGTTTATCAACAATTTAACTTTAACTTTAACCAAACCCAACAAAACTATATGTTGAATTTCTCATTCCGCGGTTTTGGCAATGTCGGAACCGGCGATCCAACCAGCCAATTGAGAAGCAATATCCCGGGTTATATGCCAATGACGCAAATTCAAGAAGCTCAATATCAATAGGTATCTTTTATGAAAAAACTACTCCTCGGTTTCTCACTAACTCTTTGCTTAGCTATCAGCATGGCAGCAGAAAGTCAGATTGTTGTAAGCACAATAGAATCAGCACCGCCGGTAGCAATTCCAGCGGCTACACCAACAGTTATTCCAGCGAAGAATAGTAGTAATCTGCCACAGCCAAAAATGATCAATCGGATTGCAGCCTATGTCAATAAACGGATTATTACCGACAATGAAGTTAATAAACAGCTGAATCAAACCATTATCAATCTCAGACAAAAAGGAATTCCACCGGGAAACATTCAGGACTTACGCAGCAAAGTTTTAGATCAGCTGATTTTGCAACAAATTCAACTGGATTTGGCTGCCCGTGGCGGTCTAAAAACGACCGATAGTGAAATTAATGATGCGATTGCCTTAACCGAAAAGGCCCAAGGCATTAATGATGACCAAATGCGGGCTAAACTAGCTGCTCAAGGTGTGAGCTATCAAGAATTTCGCCAGCAAATCAGCGATCAAATCACCATGGAAAAGCTGAAACAGCGTGAGGTTGATGGAAGAGTCACCGTTAATGAAGATGAAGTAAATCGGGTGTTAAGTAGCGAGACTTACAAAAACCGAATCGATTACCGCTTATCCGATATCATTATCGGGATTCCAGAGCAGGCAACCCAAGATGTTGTTGCACAAAAACAAGCAATTGCCGATAGTGTCTATAACCAGCTTAAAGGCGGCGCTTCGTTTGAGCAAATGTCAATCAAATACTCAACGGCACCAAATGCCTTAACCGGTGGCGATTTGGGCTGGAAAAGTAATACCTCGCTGCCGCCAATGATTTTAAATCAGTTGACACCACTAAAAACCGGTGATGTAACCCAAGTAATCAAACTGCCGGTGGGATTTTTTATCTTTAAACTAACCGGAATAAAACAACATGGAACGCCACAAATTGTTCGCCAGTACCATGTCCGGCATATCTTAATCAAAGTTAATGAATTAACCAGTGACGAGGAAGCCCACCAAAAGATTATCTCAATTCGCGATCAGCTAATGAAAGATACTGGCAATCCGCAAAAAGAGAGTGCTGACTTTATCAAGCTTGCCAAGCAATATTCCGAAGACACCAGCTCAATCAAAGGTGGCGATATCGGTTGGGTAACTAAAGGCGACACCGTTCCACAATTTGAACAAGCGATGTTGACTACTCCAATTGGGCAAATCAGTCAACCAATCCGTAGCCCGTTTGGCTGGCATATTTTACAGGTAATGGAAACCCGCGATAGTAACCTGGCCAATGACCGTGAAAAAGCCGAAATTCGTCAGGATTTACGCAACACCAAAGCCGAAATGTTATATACCGAATGGATGCGTAATTTGCGGGAAATGGCTTACGTAAAAATTAACACCGACTAATCGCCTTTGATTATTTGATGCTAGAGTTTCGCTTCTCGCGTAATTATCTGTTACTAATGGTTATAGCCATCAGCAATGGTATGGTTCCGTTATTGATTGGCTCAACCCTGTTTGTATGGCTCAAAGAACAGGGTATCAATATTGCCAGCATCGGATTATTCGGGCTGGCAAATTTGCCGTGGGCCTTGTCTTTCATTATTTCGGCAGTTCTGGAATATTTTTCCTATAAGAAATATTTTCATTATAAATACGTATTGATGATTGCCCTGCTGGTAATTGCAACCACCATTTATCACCTTCCCCAGCAAATTGGGAATCCCGGGTCATTATTCAAATTTTGTCTGTTAATCAGCTTTGCCAGTTCCATCGCCCGCGTTATCATGCTGGCGCTGCAAAAAACGTTGTTTAATGATCAGGCACTGCCATTAGTGATTAATATTAGTACCATTAGTTACAAAATCGGGATTTTATTTGCTGGCAGCTTGGCATTATATTTTTCACAAACCATCAACTGGTCAACTATCTATCATTCCTTTGCGTTAATTTTTCTATTTTCGGTAGCCTTGATTGGATTATTTCCTAAGCGGGCGCTTGATATTAATCATAATCAAAGCCAGTTAAAACAATCTTTAGCTACCCGTTTGATTGCACCATTTAAGGGCTTATATCAAATGCCCCATATTGTGTTAATCCTATTATTGATGTTTTGTTACCGAGCGCCGGATAATTTGATTACCAATTACTTTGATTTGTTTTATTTGCATTTTGGTTTAAGCAAGACCAATGTAGCTTTTGGTTATAAATTCTACGGGATGGTAGTGGCATCATTGGGTGGACTATTATGTATCAAATTAAACCGCCGATATTCTTATTATAGTAACTTAACTCTAGCGCTTAGTTTACATTTGATTTCTTATTTACTCATTTATTGGTTTAGCAATTATCAGGCACCATTGTGGGCCTTTTATTTATGTGTTACGCTGGAAGAGCTCACCCGCGGTATGACCATGATAATCTTTTGGTCATTCCAAACCCATATTTGTACCCGCCAGCATATTTTGGTGCAATTAGCATTGTTAACTGCGGTGGATAGTTTAAGCTATTCATTGTTGGGAAGTGTTGGTGGCATTGCAATTCACTGGCTGGGTTATGGTAATTTTGTCTTATTGGTATTGGCTGGTTTCATTCCAGCATTCATCGTTTTATCCAAACTACGTAAAACAGTACTATTATAAAAACACTGGCGGTAATTACTGTCGTTAGCCATTGATGATGTTAATTGTGGTATAATATACGCTCATAATGCCTTGAACTGAGTTATTTTAGCAATGGTCAACGTTAGTTGCCGGTAGCGAGTAGTTGTTTGCGGCACTAAATTTACGTCCATTATGGATATTACTAATTATTAAAATGGTCTTCTGACCGTAAGAAACAATAGATTTTTATAACTCAGTTATAGCTGAGATTACGCATCTATCAATCATTTGATTGGCGAATATCAGTTAATAATCCGATATTTTTAGAGAGAATACATGTCAAAAAATTTACGTAATATTGCAATCATCGCTCACGTCGACCACGGTAAAACTACTTTAGTGGATAAATTACTGCAACAAGCCGGAACTTTCTCCGCGCACCAACATATTACCGAACGGGTAATGGATAGTAATGATATAGAAAAAGAACGTGGAATTACCATTTTTGCTAAAAATGCGTCCCTCGATTATAAAGGCACCCGCATTAATATCGTCGATACCCCAGGACATGCCGATTTTGGCGGCGAGGTAGAACGGGTATTGGGAATGGTTGATGGCGTATTGCTATTAGTAGATGCGGTTGAAGGACCAATGCCGCAAACGCGTTTTGTAACCCGTAAAGCCTTGGCTTTAGGTTTAAAACCAATTGTAGTTATTAATAAAATTGACCGTCCAGGATCTCGTCCGGATTGGGTAATTGATCAAACTTTTGATTTATTTGATAAATTGGGAGCAACTGAAGAACAACTGGATTTTCCGGTAGTTTACGCCTCAGCGTTAAATGGTTTTGCCTCACTGGATCAAGATAGCCACCCAGAAAATATGGAACCGTTATTTGAAACTATTTTAGAACACGTTGCGGCTCCAAATGAAGACGAAGATGGTTCGTTGCAATTACAAATCTCCGCGTTGGACTATAGCAGCTTTGTCGGAAGAATTGGGATTGGCCGAATTCGTCGCGGTAAAATCAAACCCAATCAACAGGTAATTGTAGCCACTGGTCTTGATGGTGAGCGTAAAACCGCCAAGATTAACCAAGTATTGGTATTTAGCGGACTGGAACGGGCGTTGGTTGATGAAGCTAGTGCTGGCGACATCGTGTTAATCAACGGGATTGAAGAATTAAACATTGGGGTTACCATTTGTGATGTGGCTAATCCGGAACCATTGCCGATGTTGAAAATTGATGAACCAACTTTAAGCATGACTTTTCAGGTAAATACTTCACCATTGGCCGGCACTGAAGGTAAATTTGTTACCAGCCGCCAAATTCGTGATCGCTTAAATAAAGAACTATTAACCAATGTCGCATTAAAAGTTGAAGATACCGACAATACTGATGAGTTTCTGGTTTCGGGACGGGGTGAGTTGCATCTGACTATTTTGGTTGAAAATATGCGCCGCGAAGGTTTTGAACTGGCAGTTGCCAAACCGCATGTGGTAACCAAAATGGTTGATGGCGAAAAATGCGAACCGTATGAATTACTGACCATTGATGTCGAAGAAGAACATCAAGGCGGTGTGATGGAAGAATTGGGACGCCGTAAAGCCGAATTATTGGATATGTCCAATGATGGTAAGGGACGGACGCGGATTGAATACCGGATTCCCGCGCGCGGATTGATTGGTTTTCAGGGTGATTTCCTGACTATGACCCGTGGCACTGGTTTGATGGCACATTTATTTGATGATTATGGTCCAATCAAAGCCGATATTCCCGGTCGTCGTAATGGCGTGCTGATTTCACAGGAAAATGGTGCAGCGGTTGCATATGCCTTATGGAATCTGGAAGATCGTGGACGGATGTTTGTTAATCCCGGCGAAAAATTGTACGAAGGTATGATTATTGGAATCCACAGCCGCGATAACGATTTGATTGTCAATCCGATTAAAGGTAAAAAATTAACCAACGTGCGCGCATCGGGAACCGATGAAGCCGTGCGTTTAACTCCGCCGATCATGTTAACGCTGGAAAGTGCGATTGAATTTATTGATGATGACGAATTAGTTGAAGTAACACCGCAAAATATTCGCTTGCGCAAACGTCATTTGAATGAGATCGAACGTAAACGTGCCAGCAAATCCAGCCAAGGTTAAGAATATTTATTCATTTTAGAGGAAGATTAAAATGCAACTTCATTTAGCTAAGAATTTTTTGGAATGGCATGAGATAAATCATCATGATAATCCCGAGCACCCCCATGAAATTATTATGGTTATACAAGCCGAAACGCTTTATTATAAAAATGAAGATATTACCGTGCGCGCTACCATTCGGATTTTGGAACATAGCAAACGCGAAAGACCATTTGAAGTATTAAGCCACTCATATGCCCATGTACATCAAGGTCAGCACCAGCAGATTGAGTATAGCGGCAAGGATGAAATTGGTGAATTTGCGACGTTGGAAGAAGCTAAAAAAGCCGCTGAGGTTCATTTTAATAACCATCATCATGTTCGCAATAATCAGAGCACTTAATTCTTTCTGTTCAACTAACTAATAAACGCGGGTTTTTACCTGCGTTTATTAATTAAATAGTAACAATATATTAAGTTTTAAATATTCATGGATAATATCAATTCACAACAATCATTAACCGCCAGCCAATTGCTGCTATATACTACCAGCTATAACCGCCAAAAATTAAGTCTCGGCGTAGCGCTATGGCTGTGTTTGCTGCTGGGAATTTTTGGCGCCCACCGCTTTTATCTGCGCAAAAATATTTCCGGCATTTTATATTTGTTATTTAGCTGGAGTTTGATTCCGGGGTTTCTGGCAATCGGCGATCTATTTTTACTGCGCTACCAGATACGCCGCTATAACAATTTCCAGGCGGTGGAGCTATTAAATCACCTCAATCCAAACTCCAGTGCCGAATTAATTCAATTACTGCAAAAAAATACTCCACAATGGCCGCAACGAATCGGGCAAATTTTGGTAATCATCGCGGCGTTATTATTTAGCGCCGAAATCTATCTGGCGATCTATCATGAATTGAATCCCGGCGAGATCTTCCAGCGCGTTAAAAATCACTCATTAAGCGAAATCTGGGAGCGACCGGTTAACAGCGATAGCTGGACACTACCCTATTACAATATCAGCTATGATGGCTTAAAGCTGGGTACATCATTGGCAACCGCGCAAAAATTGGGTTATCGGGAATGTAATCATAATGACTACTACACCATCTGTTCCAATCCTAAAAATGATTACCCACCATTTCTTAATAATAAAGTACAATTCGCAATTGCCGAATTTACCGATCGCCATGAATTAATTGCGCTAAACCTATATCTGGAAAGTGCACCGAGCTATCATAACATTGTAACCACTTTGGCAACCCAAAGCATCGGTAATAAAAATCATACTGATTATTTGGCAGTTGCCGGTAGCCATGAAAATATTTCAATTGATGTCGAAGAATCAAGTATTCGCATCAGTAATCGGGCAATTTCGCAGGAATACAATAAATATATCCGCCGACAAAAATTACTGACCAACACCAGCGAATCAACGCTTTAATAATCAATTTTTAATCAAAAAATACATCACGCATAAGGAGTCTAGATATGGATAGTTTTATACTAATCAACACCAGTAATATCAATGAACTATTGAGTTTGAATGGTCTGTGGCAGATCGGATTAATTGCACTGACTTGGCTAATTGCCCAATTTGCCAATCGTTATCTACAACAATCCTTATATTCCAAATATCGCGAAAAAAATCCGCTGTTTCACAAACTCTTAAAATCAATCAGTTTTCAATTGGTCTTTGCAGTTGGACTAATGCTGGCCAGTATTATTTATGCCGCAATCAGTGGACAACATAGCCTACTGGGTCTAAGTATTGCGATATTCTCGCTGGGAATCATGACCATCAATATTATTAATTTTGGCATCAGTATTACCTTTGCTAAACATACCCGTTTTACCCGTATCAATAATTTAATCAAAATAGTATTATGGATTTTACTGATTTGCTGGGCAACCAATCTGGATGCGGTAATTGCCGATAACCTGTCACAGGTTAATTTGGTCTTTGGTAAAACCAAAATTTCGGTGTGGCTGATGATCCGCCAATTGGGGCTGGTGCTAATTGATATTGCAATTATGCTGTGGATTAATAATATCATTGACAGCTGGATCAAACATGCTCGTGAACTGGATGCCAATTTAAAACAGCTGCTTAGCCGAATTACCAAAGTTGTGATTGTTTTGGTCGGTATCTATGTATTACTACCAACATTGGGAATTAATCTGACTGCGCTATCGGTATTTGGCGGTGCAATTGGGGTTGGGCTTGGTTTTGGTTTACAAAAAATTGCCAGTAATTTTTTAAGCGGATTTATCATTCTGTTGGATAAATCAGTTAAAATCGGTGACCGAATTATCATTAATGACACAACTGGGGTAATAACCCAAATTACTACGCGTTATGCGGTGATGCAGGCTTTTGATGGCTCCGAAATAATTATCCCCAATGAGCGCTTTATTACAGACACCATCATCAATCAGACTCATTCACAAAATGATATCAGCGTCGAATTTTTAGTATCGGTTGGTTATACTTCGGATTTAAACCTGGCAATCAATACTATCAATGAATGTGTTGCCGCGATTGAAAATATCCGCCAAGACAAAGCACCTTCGGTATATATCAAAAATCTCGGTGCTTCCGGAATTGATATTTTCGTACGGGTTTGGCCATGCGATTCACTCAATGAAAGCAATCTGGTGCGTAACAAACTCAATATTATGATTGTTGAAAAATTCCGCGAGAAAAATATTGAAATCCCGTTTCCAAAACTCGATGTTACTCTAACCGGAAGTGATAATAAATAGCTAACGCAGAGAGTTTGGCGCTTGTGGTAAAATAACGTTTTATTTGTAATTAAGTGGAAGAGGACGCATGGAACAAGTTTCAATGATTTCACTCATCAGCAATGCTTCGCTGGTTGTGAAAGGTGTGATGTTATTATTGGCAGTTTTTTCAATCATATCATGGGGAATTATCTTCAGCAAATGGCTGGCGTTATCCAAAGCCAAGGCTGAAACCAAGCGCTTTTTGAGTCAGTACCACAGTAGCAACAGCATTACTAATCTCTACAATTCCATCAGTACCATACCCAGTCGAACCACTGCTTGTCAGATGTTTTACTCCGGGCTGTCTGAATATAACCGCTTAAATAAAAGCGGCATTACCAACAAAGATGCGATTACCAGCAATATTGAACGCGCGTTGACCGCCGCCATTGATGAAGAACTCAATAGCTATGAAACTCATTTATCAACTCTTGCGACCTTTGGTTCAGTTAGTCCATATATCGGATTATTCGGTACCGTATGGGGAATTATGCATGCCTTTATTGGTCTAGGTAATACCGGACAGGCAACATTGGCTTCGGTTGCCCCGGGGATTGCCGAAGCGCTGGTTGCAACCGCAATTGGTTTATTTGTGGCGATTCCAGCTTATATGGCATACAATAAATTCTCTGCTGATGTTAATTTTTTATATAACAAAATGAATAAATTCGGTGATGAATTTTTAAATCTGATCAACCGTAAATTATCTGCCAGCTCTAGCAATCAGGATATGTAATAATGTATTCACAAGCTGAAATTGATAAATTTAATTCACTGGCACATGAATGGTGGAATCCGGAGGGCGAATTTAAGACTCTCCATCAAATTAATCCGGCACGGGTTGAATTTATTCAACGCCATTGTGATCCGCGTAATCAACACTTGATTGATGTCGGTTGCGGCGGTGGAATCTTGGCTGAAAGCATGGCGACGATTGGTGCTCAGGTCAGCGCGATTGATTTGGCGCCGCAGTCAATTGAAACCGCCAAACTCCATCTTTATGAAAGTGGATTAGCGGTAAATTACGAATGTATCGAAATTGGCGCTAAAGCCGCCAGTGCGCCGGAAGCTTATGATATTTTAACGTGCATGGAAATGCTGGAACATGTTCCCGATCCGGAATACATCATCTGCGAATGTTCTAAATTAATAAAACCCGGTGGGATGGCTTTTTTTTCAACCTTAAATCGTAACGCCAGCAGTTATCTATTGGGTGTGGTTGCCGCCGAATATGTTTTTAATCTGGTTCCGCGCGGAACGCATGATTATAAAAAATTCATTAAACCCGCTGAATTAAGGGTAATTCTTAACCGCTGCGGTTTTGAATTAATCGCCATTTCCGGAATTGACTATAACCCCTTACTGAATAAATTTGGCTTGGGTAGCAATACCACCATCAATTATCTGGTTGCCTGCCAAAAAATATGCTAAATATTACTAAATCCGTCATCACCCCCTACACTCCGGCGCAAATGTATGCCTTGGTGAGTGATATCGAGAATTATAAAAATTATCTACCGTGGTGCCCGTCATCGCAGATAATTTCAGCTAGCGCAGATGCGCAAATCGCCCGGGTTGATATTTCCTACCTCAAGGTAAAAGCTCATTTCACCACCCGCAATGTCAACACGCCCAATCAACGGATTGATATGGATTTGGTCGATGGACCATTTAAACATCTAAAAGGTCATTGGATCTTTACCCCGCTGGGTGAGCATGGCTGCAAAGTCGAATTCAAACTTGACTATACTTTTAGCAATATTATCATCCAGAAAGTTATTGGTGCAGTCTTTGAAATTGTCATTAAAAATATTGTCGATAGCTTTGTCAAAAAAGCTCACGAAATTTACCGGAATTAATCTATGCTAAATATTGAAGTCGCTTTTGCCACGCCGATACTGCAAAAAATTATCCGCTTGGAACTGGCCGATAACGGCAGCATTGATGATGCAATTATTAAATCCGAGTTGAGTATATTTTTCCCGGACTATGATCTGTTGGCACTGCCGGTTGGCATATTTGGTAAACGAATTTATGATAAAAATAGTTATCAGTTGCAAGATGGCGATCGGTTGGAAATTTACCGCCCCTTAATGACTTCACCCAATCAAAAAAGGCTTGATCGTGCCGCCGCAAAATAAGTATATCCCGACCTTAAAAACACTAGCACTAGGTATCGGCTTAATATTTAGTTATAATCTAGCCATGGCGTTGTCAGTTGAAATCCCCGCCAATCTTCAAAACAAAGTCGCGATTAGCATCGTCGATCTAAACAATGCTCAAAGCGTCTATAGCTATCGCGAAACCACTCCAATGCTATTAGCCTCAAACATGAAGGTGGTTACCAGCTATGCGGCGCTGACAGGATTGGGGCGCGATTTTATCTGGAAAACCCAGTTGGCATACAGCGGCAGCATTGACGGAAATACTCTAAACGGTAATCTTTATGTTATCGGTGGCGGCGATCCGACGTTAACTAGTCAGGAATTAAAAAACCTGCTTCAGAGCCTGAAAAAACGCAAAATCACTCAGATTAATGGTGATATTATCATTGACAGCCACATCTTTAATAGCAATGTAATCACGACTGAATTACAACCGGAACCGCTTGCCGAATACGAAGTAAACCCGGCGGGATTGATCATTGATGGTAATTTAAGTAAGATAAAAATCACCATTCGCAATAATAAAATTAACCTTAAAACCCCGGCGACAACAAATATCAAATTTATCAACGCATTAAAAATTGCCAAAAACACTACTAGTTGCCCACTTCCAGACAATTACATCACCGCAACCCTAAGCGCGGCAAATCAGGTAACCGTAAATGGTGCTCTCCCGCTAAGCTGCAATAATAAAAGTTTCAAATTGAATTTGTTGCCACCAGCTAAATATAACCAACTGGTAATCAAGCAGCTCTTGGCACAACAACCAATCAAATATAGCGGCAAAATTAAAAATGCATCGGCGCCAACTAATGTACGGTTATTGGATGAAAATAGCTCGTTACCGCTTAGTTCATTATTGATTACCATGAATAAAGACAGTAATAATCTGTATGCTAAAACGTTATTTCTGAGTCTCGGAGCTTATAAAACCGGCAACCATAATACTTTCCACGATAGCCAGCGCTATTATCGCGGTATTTTGGATGCTAAATTTAGTTTTCCGGAATTGGTACTGGAAAACGGCGCGGGATTGTCCCGGCATGAACAGTTAAGCCCGGCGCATATGACTCAGTTATTAAGCAATTTCTATAAAACGCCGGAGTCGACATTATTTTTAAGCAGCTTGCCAACTCCCGGTGATGGTACCTTGCAAAATGAATTTCCACAATTCAAACAGCAGTTATTTGTCAAGACCGGCTCGTTAAATGATGTCAAAGCCTATTCCGGCTATTACTTTGCCGCAGATAAGCATCCCTACGCAATTTCATTTATTGCCAATGGAATTAATGCCAGCAATTCGCAGGAGTCACAATTAATTGCTTTTAAACAATTACTTGCCAATACACTATTACAATTAAAGTAGCACCACCCCCCCTTATTCTAAGGTACATCGTTACTGCGCTGGTTGCTTGCAGCACAACGCAGTAACGAACGATGTTTATTATATTACATAAACTATGTACAACATCATAGTTAATTATTGCTTGAAATACCAATTAAACTTAAATCAGTTCCAGAATTGACTTCAGCACAAATAGGATTACGATTAGCATCCAACGTTAATTTTGACATACTACCCAATTGACCAATAATGTATGCGGAGCCATTTAAAACCTGGACACCATAAACCACGCCAACTAATCCACAATTTAATTTTGAGAATACTGGCGTATACGTCGTTCCTTGCGCAAATAATACCGTTCCACTCTCCCCCACCGCCAATAAAGTGCTAAATATATAATTATTCCCATATATTAATTTAGCCAATGTAATTTTCCGTAAATTATTAGTAGTACCACTGTTCAGTTTAGCAAATGAATTAAGTGATTTTAAATTGTTAGTTGTCATAATTAAACCACCAGCACCTGATATATAAAACAAACTAGTTGAATTACTATAATTAACCTGCGTTAATTTAACAGATGGAGAACCACTGGAATTATTTAACCAATGAATACCATCGGTGGATGCCAAAACAATACCTTGATCACCAACCGCGATCCATGGATATTGAGTACTGGTTGCATTGCTTTTATATGCAATATCATTTAACGACGAGGTTATACCTGTATTGATTATAGCCCAACTAAGGCCATTTACAGACATAAAGATATTACCATTCGTAGTCGTCCCATAAAATGCACCATTAAGAAACTTGAGACTGGTAAAATCATAATTTTTATATCCTGCTGACACAGCATTCCACGTTGTTCCCGCATCATTGCTGGTGAGAATTGCACCTCCTAGACCAGCAGCTACAATAGTACCTGCATTCTGGTCAACTGCACTTAAAGTATATTCAGTAGTATTGGCTTTAAGTATTTTCCAATTTTTCTCACCATCTACGGACAGAAGATTCATTCCTCTATTACCAATAATATTACATATGCCCATACCACATTCGACTTTATTAATTAGGTACGTTGTGGTTATACCTTGATAATATTTCCAGCTTGAAGACAACCCTGATGATGTTAAAATTTGACTATATTTACCATCAAAACCAATTACAATATAATTTCCACTACTAGAATCATAGGCTATATCCTGTAATTTCAAATTACTGTTAATTGAAATAATATCCCATTTTTTTCCATCAATAGATGTCAATAATGTTCCAACTTCTCCTACCGCATCAAATCTTCCATTGATAAATTTAACAGAATATAAATTAACGTTACTATTAACTGTTGCGGTGCTCCACGATACTCCTTCATCTGTAGAATAAATCACAGTACCACTATTTCCCACCGCAACTAACGTATTTCCACCATTTGCTGCAATTGAGTTGAGGTTGTTTTGCGTTGGTGATAAAATCTTCATTTTGCTGCTAATGTTATAGATTAATCCAGATCCTCCAACTGCAATATAGTTAGAGGAAATCCCCCCAACATCTTGTAATTTGTAATTGACTGGCAATAACACAGAGCTCCAGCTTTTACCATCTGATGAACTAGAAACCAGTCCATTATCACCCACTGCAATGAAGCCATTTCCAATAAATTTTACACTATTATAGTTACTAATCTGGAAACTGGGTACAGTCTGCCAAATGTTATTGTTCGACATAGCTAACAATTGACCATTTTTTCCAACTGCTAAAAAAACTCCATTTCCATAAGCGACCCCCATAAAATCGACCTTTGGATACAGCACCGTATCAAGAGAGTTGCTTTGATTAACTTTGCCTAAATAACCGTAACTACCCGCAACATAAAGATTCCCGGTTCCGTTCCCAGTTCCTCCAACTATAGCTATTGCAGTTGAAGCTCTGAGTAATAAAATACAAGCAATTAAGTATCTAGATAGATATTTAAACATCTTTTTCCCCTTTAAAAAACATAAGAAATAAATTATTATTAGACTTTATCATCATTTTGTAAAATTTTATAAAAATTATGAACTACTTACATGATATCAATTACCACTTATGGACATAATAAATTTATTGTGATTATCAATATTTAATAGTTTTACTGGCGCCGATATTTTATTTACACCAAGACTAAATTTACTAATATGCGGACTATATCCATACGGATATGCCTGCAACAATATTCCATTTTTACTTGCACTAATGGAGTTATTATTAAGTAATATTGAACCGATATGGTTTATTGCAAATTGATTGGCGATAACCAAAGCACTCCCCTCGCCATTGCTGATTTTATTATTATTTAGCAGATAATAATTACACTCACGCTCTGCTCCTAACACCAAAGCACCTTGCTCCTTAGATGAATTTTTGAAAACTGAATTAGCTACCTGTGCATCGATTGCACCAATATAAGCTCCACCTGCGGCAATAACAGAATTAAGATTGATTTGCTGGCTATTACCATGAAAATCAAGCGCCCAACTACTACTTCCGCCACAAGAAGAATTAATAATCTGAATATTACGACATGGAAATGTACCACCATGACTAAGAGCATGAGTTCCACCGCTAAACTGGCAACCTATAATTTTAACATCCTGCGACGAGTAAATACATGCAGCATAATTACTGGGATAGCTGCCGGTATTTACGCGAACAGTTGAATTACTAATTTCAACTTGCGAGGACTCCTCTACTTGTAAACTATTTACCATGAAATTGTCAATATTAATGTTTTCAATCTTCGCGCTAATAAGATTCAATAGTTTTAGCCCATAAGATTGGCTAGAACCGCTAATCGATAAGTCTGCAAGCTGTAATTTCCCACTTTTGATGGTGGATATCTGACTTACCCCCTTACGGTAATTACTATAAACACCATTTCGACATCGATAACGCTCTTGTTGCCGATGAATAAAGGTAACAAATTCGCCTTTAGTATAATAACCACGGGATGAACACCATAAATCAGCAATAGCCCATTGTGGATACTTACTAAAATCGGGATCTTTTGACTGATTATTACCTGGAATAACTACGGCATGAGTTGAATCCAAGATACTAACAAGTAAAAACGTCATACCATCGATATTGTTTATAAGGCTTTTGCCTACATCAGCTGGATTAAAAAATGCCCGTTGCGCGGTTAATATACACGAAAATGAATCTGCTTTTGCTAATGTTAAAACTACGTTGCTGAACGAATAATTATTTTCTTCCAATAATAATAACGAGCTGTCGCCCCAATTACCAGTTAAAAGTTGCGACCCACTAATAATATCTTTTTTTAACGTTGGGAGCAAAGTCTTTTGTCCATGAAAATTCAGACAATAATTACCACCAATAGCACCATCAAAGCGCAGGATTGCATTCTTTCCATGTAGATAAACATCCCGCATTATTAAATAACTCAAAGGACGCGTAATTCTATATACTCCTGAGGGAAAGAATAATTCACCCCCAACAGAACTTAATTTTAATAACGCCCGATCAATAACATCGCTATCATCAATCTGACCATCTCCGATAGCTCCAAGCTTCTTAGCATTCAAGACAAGCATTTTATTACTTTTAGCAGTAACTGGCTTAATCTCACAACAGCATAAACTCCCACCTAGCAGTGTTGTATGAGTTAAAAATCGACGCCGAGAGTAATTAATCAAGATATAACATCCTTTGTGGAGTCAGAATAGAGTAAACTGGCAGAAAATATAGCCTGAACCAGTGAATAAAATACAAATAGTCGCGGATTATTAAATGGTGTATTACTGATAGAGCTAATCAATAGGGTTAGATTAGTTCCTAACATAAAATACCCACCAAACATTTTTCGTTGTGCTGATATGACCCCCATTATCACTGACACTATCATCATACAACAAAATATAACCAGATAGACTAATCCATAGCGAAACCACGCTAGAATATATTCATTCTCCGGATAGGTTTGGGTAATATAAAAATACTCTTTGTATCCACCAAACCCCAACCACGGCTGCTGCTTAATCATTGTCATTAAATTTGCCCATTCATCCAAACGACCTGTAACTGAATGAGTTTGTGCTAGTTTATCTGAATCAAATAATAAATCCAGATAGGGAATATGTACTAAATATTTGATAATTAGGATAAACACACCACCTACAATTACCAAGCTCAAACGACCGGTTGCAAACGCGACAACCCCGAAAATAAGAAATAATGCCACAAACATCGTTCGTGATTGGGTAAAAACTATTACCGTCATTATCGCAACTAAAAGCAGCAGGTAACTACGCTGACGTTTAATAAAAAACAAATCCAACATCAAACCTGCCATACACACAAAAAACGCCGCATTATTATTTGGATTACCTATAAACCCAGTTAAGCGCGGTAAACGTCCAAAACTAACCGCTTTTTCCATGGCATCCATTTGCCCTGCATTACTATATTTGGCCAACAACAACGAAATACCAGGCACTCGTAGCAATTGTAAAAAATTTCCTGCTAGATAGATTATCAATGAAATTATTAATAGCCGTACAATTAGTTGATAATTTTCTTCTTCCTGCATAAAAAGCAAAAATATAGTATAACTAACCAATCCTTTGATAATTTTATTATAAAACTCAAACGAGTTAACCGACAATAGCCGTTCATTCAGACCAATTGACATAAAAAATATAATTAGCATCAATATTAGAACCCAACTGTAAAAGGTATTGTACAATATACGTTGATATACCAAATGAACAAATGCTAATAAAATTAAAATATCTTCTGGTCTTGCCGCGAATGAACTGCTTAACGCAATATTGGGCAAAAATAAAATAGATACGAGTAGGCTAACTGCTAAAAATTTAGTCATAGCAAATTTTATATAAGTTTACTTTGAATATAAATCATGAATAAAATACTGGCGGTTGTAAATAAAAAACAACCCGTCAATTTCAATATTATTTTTCTTAAAATAGTCTAAATCTTTCTCTATAAGATTTTTTGAGATTTGTTGTGTAGTAATAAGATAGCGGCTAGTACACGTAGTAAAATTAACAACCCTAGAAATATTGTCCATCAAAAAAGAATCAAGAATAAATATAAAATCAAATTTACTACTATTTTCCGCAACAATCTTTTCAAGATATTCATTATAAACATCAAGTCTAAATTCAGAGTTCAACATAAAAGTAGTCAACCCGTCAATGGGCGTGAATTTATAACCAATTAAAATACCAGTTACATCGTCATACAACTCTTCAAATTCTAGCTTAGTCTCTCTTGGAAGAAGTGCATGAATTAATAAAATACGATTGCCAGACAAAAACAACTCTCTGGCAAGGTTATGAGCAACCATTGCCGGTCTTGATTTGGTATAGAGCGAAAAAACACCAATAACTTTATGATGATTTTTATTAAGTAAAATCTGCGAAGCCATCTTCTTAATTTGTTGGTGTTGTTTGTTCTTTTTCCGAAACAAATTAGAATAATCTCGATATTCATCGCGAGTTTGTATCCGTAATTGTTTTTGATTATATTTATTTGGAAACTTACAATATAACAATACCATCTCAACTGTTATACCCAATTTTTCCAGCTCAAAAGGATTTGAGATTGCCCGGAGCACTAGAAAACCAAGCAGAATAAAAATCCCAACAATTAGCCCTAATATACCTCCAACAAGTGCGAAAAGCTTAACATTAGAACTCGCTGGAACCACCCCATCCGCACTGGCATAAGATAATATTCGTATTTCACTAACCTGCCCGGAAATTAAAATTTGTAATTCCTGATTTCGTTTCAGCAATATATCTCGCAAATTTTGCTGAATACTTAAATTATTTTGCAGTTCTACCAATCGAGCTTCCTGCTTTGGCAAATTTTGAATTTGCGCCAGCACTGCTTGTTTATTGTATTGCAATTCCTGCGCCTGTTGCTGCAATGATTGCATTAAGGGGTGTTTTGGACCGTACATGCTTTCCAATGATCCCTTAGTAACATAATTCTGCGCGAGTTGCCTATTTATGTCATCGAGATTTGTCATCAATAATTTAGTTTGCGTATCCAGATCAAGGACGTTACTCTGTTGGCGATACGCACTCACAGCCGATTGAGCTTTAGTTACTTCGCTTTCAACTTGCTGTAAATTTTCCATAATAAATTTATGCATTGACACCAGAGAATCCGTTTTATCTTGTAATGATTTATTAATCAACAACTCCATTTGTTGATTAATGATGTTTGCCAATAAAACTGGATTACTTCCGGATAAATTTACATTTATTATGCCTGAATGTTCTGTCGGTGTTTGAGACTTATTCATCTCACTTATCTGTAGTTGACGACTTAATGACTGATATATCCGACTAACACTATGATGTACAATAGTAAACTCTGTTCCATTTCGAGCCACGGCTTTAGTAATTAATAGTTTGATACCCATATCTTTCTCTTCGGATTCAACACCAAGGCTCACCGCTCGCATTATGGTTTTATTTCTATAAATTACACTAAATGTTGACTCAGTATCAACCCGAATAATAAAAGGCTTCTCCATCAAATATTCCGGAACTACAAATTTGTTTACAGACAGCCGTTCCCCGCCCCATGCATATTTGTTAAGCCTAACAAAAAATAATTTTGGTTTAGCGCGAAGCGAATCTGGGTTAGATGAATTGAAATGATAGTAAAAATACTTACCAATTACCGGGAATAACTTTGGTTGAACATCAATCGTTAACCTTAACTGCTGGATAACTTGGTTCAAAATATAAGGAGATGTAACAGTCACTATAATAATCTGAGACTGTGGAGTATTATCTGCAGTTACTACACCCGCACCATTAAAAAGACCATCTGGCTGAAAATTGGCATTAATACTAGATTGTTTATTATTAACTTGGAATATACCATTAACAGTATATTGCGGTGGCGCAGTTAATTTAACTAACCCAGCACCAATGGCTCCAATGATAAACAGTACGCTTAGAAATATAATGTTATTTTTTATTAATTTTGTAATATTTTCACGGCGAAAAGTAGGAGTATTTTGCTTAGACATATAAATTTATTAATTCAAAATACCAGGAAGCGCCGTGCTTGGCATAGTATATTTAGCATACCAAATTGTCTCTGCCGTAGGTAATAGTTGAGTCATAACTCGGTTAAATTGTGACACCCCTGCGGTTGAAACATAAACAATGTCGTTATTTTGTAGGTAGAATGATTGCGCAAAAAGCATCGCAGCAACAGAGCCCGCATCTAACCAGAAAGCATAGACTGAGCCGTTAGAGCGGTTTAAACGTAAAACGTAAATTTGATTAACATTGGCTGTAGTTGAATTAACCCATCCCGCTAGCTGCAACGCCGAAGTTAAATTTAATGGTACATCAGTTATTGGCAACATTTGGTTTTGCTGAACTTCACCAACTACATAAACAAATTTACTGCGATAGCTAACCATCGCTAAACGAACATCCGGATTAGTAATATACCCATACAACGCTTTTGTAATTTTTAAACGTGCCTGATTTATTGAAAGACCCGCAATATGTACATCTCCGGCAAAAAGTAGATGAATATCGCCGTCCTCATCTACGGTATATTTATCCAAAGAATCAGTATTAAGACTATTTAAACCATAGGAATCTTTTATTATTCCAAGCGGCGTAGCCTTGTCAAGAGAAACAATGTTATTGGCACCACTGCGAGACGCTGTAAATTCTGGATGTCCCCACACACTAATAGTAACTATATCTTTACTCTCAATAATATAGCTATTCGGCATTGAGCCATAAATTTGTGGATATTGTGTAATATGCTGATCTAATGGGTAAAGATTAATTTTAACCTGATTAATATCCGAACTACGAATTAGCGGTTGGTCTTTAAGTTGTAAATTCATGTCTGGGGCAAAAAAACAGCCCGCGGTAATAGCGCTACAGCCTACAATTGCCACAAAATTCTTAATAGATAATCCCATCGTCTAGTGCCTATAAATTATGGCAGAATTCTAACACAAAAATTGAGAGATAGAAAAACTATCTCTCAGCCACTGTAATTTAAAAACTAAAACTTATACATGTATTAAATTAATGAAACATGGCAATACAATCTAAAAAAGAGCTGTTAATAAGTGGATAGATTTACGACATCTACTAACACTAAAAAAAGGTAATAAAACCAGTAAGCTAAATTTACCATTTCTATAATAGTCAACCAATTATTATAAATTTTAAGATATAACTTCCTGAGGTTTAATTGTCAAAAAACTCTCAACAACTTAATTATTTTTATTAAATAAAAGGCAAAAAACAATCAATAAATATTATCTTGATTATTGTTCATTATATAGGTTGTTTGCATAAGTACTAAACAACCTATGATTTTCTATAACTTAAAAAATCTTAAACTTGCATAAACTCTAACTCAAATTATAAACGCCATAGTTTATAACCACGGGCACGTACTTCTTCCTGCGGCAAAATCGCTTTGACATCCATAATTACGCCACCAGGAGTTACTTTTGCAAGCAATTCATCCAGATTCATATCTTTGAACTCTTGATGAGATACTGCCACAATCAATAGTGGTACTTGTTGCAAATCTTTAAACTCGGTAAAATTAACGTCATATTCATGTTTGGCATCCTGTTGATCAGCGACTGGATCGCAAATTTCAACCTGAATATTGTAATCTTTAAGTTCTTTGATAATATCAACCACTTTGGTATTGCGCACATCCGGACAATCTTCCTTGAAAGTAAAGCCTAGGACGGTAGCAGTAAGATTATTCATGGTATGACCGGCTTTAATCAGCAGTTTAACCCCTTGGCGTGCCACATAACGTCCCATATTGTCATTAATCCGCCGTCCAGCTAAAATTACTTGCGGAATATAGCCAATTTGTTCGGCACGATAGGTCAGATAATATGGATCAACCCCGATACAATGTCCGCCAACCAGACCTGGTTTAAAGTGCAGGAAGTTCCATTTGGTTCCGGCAGCTTCCAATACTTCGGTGGTATCAATGCCCAAGCGATCAAAAATCACTGCCAATTCATTCATGAAGGCAATATTAATATCCCGTTGCGAGTTTTCAATCACTTTAGCGGCTTCAGCTACTTTGATTGAACTAGCTTTATGCACGCCAGCAACTACTACTGAGGCATAGACATCGGCAACGATATCCAAGGTTGCCTGATCTTGTCCGGAAACAATTTTATGAATAGTAGTAAAACTGCGCTCTTTATCACCCGGATTAATCCGTTCTGGTGAAAAACCGACCGTAAAATCAACGCCACCTTTAAGACCGGACTCACGTTCCAAAATCGGCACGCAAATATCTTCGGTCACACCTGGATACACTGTCGATTCATAAACGACAATATCGCCTTTTTTGAGAACCTTACCCACTGTCACCGAAGCTTTTTCAACTGGGGTTAAATCCGGAACATGGGCATCATCTACCGGAGTTGGTACTGCAATAATATGAAAATCAGCTTGGCGCAATTCGTTCAAATCACAGGTATATAAAATATCGGTTGTTGCCAAATCTTCGTTAGTGGTTTCTTCGGTACGATCAAACCCCTGCTTCAATTCTTTAATCCGTTGCGGATTAATATCAAATCCAATGCATTGTTTTTGTTTACCAAAGGCAACTGCTGCCGGCAATCCTACGTAACCCAAACCGACTACTGAAACTATCCGATTATGCATGAAATTTACTTCCCTTAAAAATTAACTTATATCCAAAACTACTATTTATTTGATAATGAAATAATGAATTGCAAGCCATTGTTGAACGTTTGCAATCATAAAGATTATATCCAGGATGATCACCCTCTAATGAGGAGTCACCTAAGATAACTGCCAGTACTAGAACTAAAATAAAAAATACATAAAATGCTATTAACTGTCTTACTGAATCAAAACCACTATTAACACTTCTAAATAAATACTGATACAATTCCATCTTAACACTTTCTCTACTTAACTTCAATATGAATACACTATATTGAAAATTTTCATTATTTATAAAAAATAAATACACAAAATATTATAGCCAAGACCTTTAAAATATTCTAGCACCGTTAACTAGCGAATATCTTGCCATTATGTGAAAACAGCCTACAATTATTTCACTGATAACTGGAGCTACACTTCTATGACCAATCATGGGAAAGAGGCTAGCTGTACAACTAGTTAAAATCAAATTTAAAATATTTTTATAAAAACGTTTATTAAGGTTAATTACTATTTGCGGTTGGTACAACCGTGTTATTTAAAATCATTAATAATGCACCATTTTCATTCGGAGTGATATATTTTCCCAACATCTTATTTAACTGTTCATTGGTAGTAATACCACCCCAATTACTAAATACATTATTGCTAATAGTTGCACTATTAAAACCAATAATGTCAACAATCTTGCTCAAATTTTGCCCATTGAACCTGTTATCATCCATAGTTATCGAGTTATTGTAGTAGAGTAGAATGCCCGCATCTTTTGTCTGGTAAGCCCCGCTATAAATCATGCTATTATGAATATTTAGATTATTGGTCATGTCAGTAGTATCTAGTTGTGGCATCCAATAAATTGCTAGTTCAGCATTTGAACTGATTGTTGAATTTACAACTTCTAGAGATTCTAGTTTGAGCCGAAGCCCGTTATTATACCCCATCAAACCAAAGCCATTTACCGAGCTAACTTTAGAGTTGTTCTGGATACTAACCTTCACAAAATTCATCGGCATTCCATTGAGCTTCAAAGGCTGAATGTACATACCATGTAAATTACTCCCACTAGTTCCCGAATTCATCAAGGTTGTATTATCCAAAATAATCTGACTGATATAACCATAGGGATACTTAATTTGCAGTTGACTATCCTGAGGAATGTCAATATAACTATTACTTAAACCTAGTGCCGTTCCACGAGTACTTATAAAGTAACTATCTTTTATCATAATGTAATCACTATTAACTTCCGGTGAAATAAAAGCTGCACTATCGGGACTACCATTTCTTTTATTTTCAAAAATAGAGTTTATAATAGCCAGATTCTTGCCATCATAACCAAAACCGCCTTGACTATCAATTTCGTTTAAGGTAATAGATTCGCTATTACCATGAAAATCCAAGGCGTACGCATTGCCATTGTCTAGAAATGTTGAACCATTAATCATAATGTTACGATTCGGAAAAGTCCCACCTGTTGTCATAGCATGTTGTCCTGATTGATATGAGCCTTTGGTAACAGTCACATGATTTACTGAATTAAACACAACTCCATAGTTATCTACCCCTTGGGTAATATCTTTAACCGTACTATCATTAAGTAAAACCTGAGTATTACCACACTCCTTAACTGAAAGACCATTATTATTGGCAGTAATAAAATTGCTCGTATCAATATGCACTGTAGCTAGATATCTGAGCGAGAGCAATTCGCTAGTTATGTCGCCCTTGCCTTTTATGTTTAATTGTTTTATTGTTGCAGCATAGGGACTAATCTCATAAATATTGGTATTTTTTGCCATATAAGAATCAGCTAATGGAGTCTGTAAGGTTAATGAATTACCGGTGACCGTTGTAACATTATTCAGCTCACCTTTGACATAATAACCGCGGGACTTATCCCATAGACGAAGGATACCCCAATTACCAGGTTCTACAACACTATTAGCAAGATTAAGCACTTGATCGTTTCCAACAACACCGTTAGCGGTTCCATCAGCGTTAACTTTAGTAATATAAATGGTGGGATTTTGAAAGATGCTATTCTCAGTAGGAGTTAGCGGAAAAACTATTGATTGACCAACCGTATCAGGAGTAAAGAAGTTAGTTTTTGAACCCTCTTGTGAATACGTAGTTAATACAACTTTCTCTAAGACTCCAAATGTGCCCTTAGGATGAGCTGGTGAAGCCTCGCTGCGCACTGATAGCTTTTGAGCTGGTAGCATGCTGCCATTGGTGTTTATCACGCGATTACTAACAATTTCAATTGCAGAACCACGAGATAATTCCTGCTGCGATTCAAATGCGATACTAATGTGTTGGGCCGTTTGGTTTGCATCGACCAGCAATTGCCCGACTAGTTTCTTTTCGCCTTGTATTGTTAAAACCCCCATCGCGCCCTTACTCGAATCATATTTGTCCTTACTAATACCCGACCCGTCAATAGTTGAAGATACTCCATCACCTATTAGCACAGTATTACCCGTAGCATTTAGCAACAATGGCTGGGTAACTCTATAGGTTCCAGCTGGAAAATATAGTTCACCACCATTACCAATTTCAAGTTGGTTCAAACAGCTTTGAATTGCCATACTATCATCACTAACCCCATCACCGGTTGCACCACAATTACTTTTAGCATTAAGAACAAGTACATTATTATGTGCACTGCCACTACCACTGTTGCATGCACAAAGTATAAATGGTACTAATATTGTGATGATCAAAAAATAACGCATTCGATTCCAGACAAACAATGAAACAAATAAGGGACACTTACTTAACAAAACAGCTAACTAGCACAAAGAACTTTCAGCACTCGTCCATCTTGAGCAACGATATTAATCGAATCTTTTGCAGAATCATAAACCAAATATGCCCCCGACTCATTTGTGTTAGAAGAATATGTACTACTTTCATTATTCACTACCAAGTTACCAGTAGATTGCATGGCTACCGTAGTAGATGTCTGAAAACCATAGCCAGTATTAGAACTCCACAATTGAACAGGGTTAACTCCAAGACCGGCAGTAGAACAAACTAAATTCCCGGACGATGTCAAAACTAACTGAAGATGATTATTGCTAAACAGAGTTTTTGAAACTATGCTGTACCCAGTTGTAAATGAGGCGACTCTATTATTGTTACTACTTCCTGAAGTCATAAGCGTTTGATAATTCAAAGAGCCAGAGTCAACACGTATCCAGACCGGATTTGAATACTCATCCAACTCGGCACCATACAAAATTACACCATTATTGCCAACTATAAAACAATCATCCTGATCAAAACAATTTATCGCGTTTAACCGACCAGTGACCGGCAAATTTGAATACGATCCCCACGTATTAAAATCTGGGCTACTTACAATCGCCGCAGATTCAGCTCCACCGACTGCTATAAAACTATTTGACCTAGGTTCCAAAGTAATTGAATTTAAACCATTGTATTCTGCCATAACAGGAGTTGACCACGTAATTCCATTTGCTGAACTAGTAACCGAGCCAGTAGAAGTTGCAGCCATATACCAACTATCAACACTCTCAAAAGACAATCCATTAATGGCAGTATTCGGAAATTTAGTCGCGCGATTCCATGTTCCTGTCGCCCAATTACTAGATAGTTTGTATAAGAGACTACCATCATCACTACCCAAAAGCATGACTCCATTACCATAGGTAGCCGAAAGCAACTTCATATTATCAACTGTTGAACGCTCTGTTACAAGTCCACGCTGCTTTACCGCAATTTCAAAAATAGTACTAGATTCTGCACCAATCACCAAATTACCATCAACCGACATAACAGAATAAAGATCTCGGGTTGGATTCAAACTTTTATAAACAATCCAATTTTTACCATCCGTTGACGAATAAACAGAACTATTATCTCCAACAGCATAAAATAAGTTATTGTATGAGTTAAATGTAACACCATGTAAATCTATACCATTTCCAATTGTAATGCTACTCCAATATTGCCCATCAGAGGAGTACTCAACATTACCACTTTCACCAACTGCAACATAAACCCCGTTTCCTTTAGCCATTGCGTGTAAATTAGCTAAATTCCCAGTTGATGCAGATGTCACCATTAGTTCTTGCTGCTCATCACTTACAGTAAGATACTGTTGCGATGGAGCCGAGGTAATAGACGATGAACCACCTCCGCAGGCACTTACAGCTATAGATAAAAAAACCGGCAGGGAGAATTTAAGCATAGATAAGTTACGAGACATATTAAATCCTTAATTAATTAATTAAAGGAAATAATTGTATCATATAAAAAACAACTTAACCCATTGCAAAACTGCAATCACACATTGCAATTTTGCAATGGGTTAAGCAAAATTTATGATACTAAAAAGCTAGATAATTTAACTTAGTACTTATAACGATATACCGTATAATAAAATCCAGTTCCAGCATTTTCAGAAGCTATAGCAAAATACGAATCATTATACTTTGTAAAGCTCAAATAATTTACTCCAACTGAAAATTCTGACTGACCAACCCATTGAGAAGTAGTAATGCCATAAACCGATCCTGCTTGAATTTGATCCTTTGTCGCCGACTGGCTTGATAAAGAAATTAAGCTAGTAAATAACTGCCCACTGGAATCAGACAACAGACTAAAATCAGTTGTTCCAGTATAATTTAATACATTAGCAGGAGTATTCTTCACCCAAGCACAAGAAAGAGCAACAGGGCAATTTAAGCTATAAAACCACATTTGATTATCGTTACTAACTACACCCAAATTAATTACACCACTTTCGGCAACATCTAACTTAGTCAAGCTAGCAACATTACCACCCTTCAAATTAGCAGCAGGCAAAGTTAGTAATGATGCTTCCTGCCAAGAACTAGCAAAACCATTACCAGTATAATTTAAACGCATCACCCGCGCATTAATGCTGTTTGCTGAGCCATCAGATAACTCCATTATATAAACTGAACCACTTTTATCCGTTGCTATATTCAATGATTTGCGGCTCACCGTATAAGTTGGTAATGTCGAAAGTTTTTTTAGCGCGCTATTATCGTAATATAGTACATCTATTTGATTATTTTTATTCGTATAACTATTATTATTTCCCGGTCCATAAGCAACGGCCAAAACTGGCAAATTAGTTACCGGATTAACATCTAAATCTAGTGCGCCAATATTATACCCATTTTTACTTAAAGAATAAGTTGATACAAGTTTGCAAGCAGAATTTTGACAACTAATCAATTTAACAGAATCTTTAGTTGAATTTACATATGCAAAATACTGAATACCATTTTTTGCAATTGCAAATTTAGGGAAAAAACTATAGATTTGATCTACTGCAACACTTCCAGCATTGCTCCATGTCGTAAGATCGGAGTTTAATTTTTTCACAACTAAATTCTGTTTTGACAAGTAGGCAATATATAAATTGCTTTCATTACTATCAATAAACGAAGCGCCAACATTATCAGAAATAATGCTTGTTTCTGGGCTAGTTGCATATGACCATTTTTTAGGAGCTGCAGCTGTAGCAAAAGGCAATGTACTACTAACTAAATCACCATAAATATTTTTAACACCATTGACAGAAACAGATAAGCTTGCACCTGGAGTAAATGAGTACCCATTACTATCTCCGCTATAATATATCGTCAATTGATTATTGGAAGAATCATAATTTAAGGATTGAGCACCTTGCCCGCCAGCTACTGAAATAGTACTATTGTTGAATGAGTTCGCATCCATCGCCATGCTGAATTGTAAAATAATCTTTGCACTGTCAAATGGTAATAGCGCATTATTCGCTGGATAAATCAATGTAGCTGATACCGACTGAGCTGGCGCAGTTGTAAAACTTAGGGTATAATCTGCCGCCAATGGATAACCATCAACATTTAAAAGCTGCTGATTTATTATCACAGAATAACTAGTATTTGCAGATAGTGGTTGATCTGGCGTAATTACTAATACATCATTATTTCCATCACTAGGGTCAATGCCCAGAGTTGCTGAAATAAGATTACTACCAGAAATTAGTTTAACATTGTTATTATTAATCGTTCCAATAGCTAAAGCATCATCAAAGGTAATTTTTATTTGAGTATTCCTAACAACATTGCTGCTATTATTAGAAGGCTGAGCACTTGTTACATTCAAATTATTAACTGGTAAAACGTAATCATAATCAAATAAAGTGGTGCTGGTATCTACATTATTGTTTAAGGAACAGCTAGCCGTCGCGCCATTTACAGTAACATTAACCAGCGCCCCCCCTGTTCCCGTCGCAATAAGTGTATTACCTCCATCACTAGATGGAGCAACGCCATAAAAACTACGACCTTGCAAACTATCTCCAGAACATTGTGACCAATTTTTACCGTTATTAGATATTGCTATAATTCCATTTTCACCAACTGCAACATAGGTACCATTCAGATATGATAACCCATTTATCAGACCATTAACATTTCCTATTTTCTCCCAAGCACTACCATCGCTAGAAGTAAATATTTGATATCGTGAATCAATAACCATAAACAATTTTGCATCTTTATTATAGGTGATAGCTCGCAAATCACTCGCTGATGAAAAATTAGCAGATACATCAATCCATGTTTTACCACCATCACTCGACAAAGCAGCGGCTGGTTGAGTAGATGTAAAATAATTACCAAGCTTACCTATTGCAACCACCGTGGACGAACCATTACTACTAGCATCAAAGAATTGCAAACTCTTATATGGTTGAGCTACTGTCCAATTAACACCATCGTTCGATCTATCAATAGTTCCATTACCACCAACTGCAATAAATACATTATTCACAACAATTATTTTCTTTAAAAAATTAATAGTTGCAGAATTTTGTTTTGTCCAAATTTGACCATTCGAAGAGGTAAGAACTACCCCATCATTGCCAACAGCCACAATTAAACTGCCATCTTGCGAATGTTGCGCAGAATTTATTGACGAAGACATAGTTGGAACAATTTTGACGTTATTAAAAGTACTTGAAGAACGTACAATATAACCTTTTTGTGCTACAAATATATACCCACTTCTATCTTGAGTCAAAATAACATCTTTGAAATTATAGGTTGTAGTCAAAATTTCACGCCACGTTTTTCCGTTGTCACTAGAAGCACGAACAAAGCTATCACCGACCACAATAAAATTATTATTATTAAAGTACATATTATTTAAAGATTTTAGCGATAGCGATCCTAATAATACCCACACCTGCCCATCCGTAGATGAGATAAGTTTTCCGTCAGCCGTAGTTCCTATATATGTATTATTACCAAAAGCCACCGAGGTAATATTTCCATAATATTGGGCAGTATGTTTATTATCAGTATAAATTATTGCTTTTACCCAAGAGGATCCATCTATAGAGTGCCAAATATTTCCATTATCCCCAACTGCATAAAATTCACCATTAGCATATTTAATATTATTTAAAGCGACTCCGGAATCTAATTCCGTTGAACTCCAAGTGCTACCATCATCATAAGAGTAAAAAATATTGTTGTTATTTGTTGTAACAACCCAAATACCAATATTACTTTTATTGATATAACTAATTCCAGTTAAATTTGCACTCGTACCGATCTTGGTAGTATTCCATTTCCCTACCGCACCCCCACTACGACTAACTATTCCACCATCGCCAACTGCGATATAAATCCCATTACCGTATGCAACTTTATTAAAAGTAGAAGTGGTATTAGTCTTCGCCCCATTCCAAGAAACACCATTATCTGCAGAAAAAATAACGGCTCCACTTTCTCCAACTGCAACAACTAAGCCACTTTCACCAGAGGCCATAGAATTATATCCAACGGCCGGAATCCCTACCATTGACCAATTTAGATTATCATAAGAATATGAAATAACTCCATAAGCACCACCAGCAACATGAACTGCTCTAGTAGTCGTAGCACTTAACGCCCGGCTCCCAACACTGGATGTGCTTAAGTTTGATGCTCCAGAAGTTTGGTTAGTTCCAACGCAAGACACCAACGCACTTATACTAATAATTGTGAAAAAAAATCTTATAAGCACTGATTTAATTAACATCTTCTTCATTAATTTATACCTTCTACTTTACCTACTGTTTGTAAATTGAAGAACACTTAGTCGTGATCATTAACAGCTAGAAATTACACATGAGGCCGTGATTATAACATAATTCAGCAAGACGCACAAATAGTACCCCCCACCCGCTGCACTTTACCACGCGTAATTGAGCTTTACTCCAATAATCTGAAAAGTCGAGGTTAATGGTGAAATATTAAATCCTCCTTGTGCATATGGTGCGGCGGCGGTAGCATCGGGATTGTTGGCCGAGGTAACATAATCAAAATAGGGAATAATGCTCATTGATTGCGAGGCTTTAAATGCCGCCCCAACTTCAAAAATCGACAATAATTGCTCAACTTGGGCGGTTAAAACCTGATTAGGCTTTGTACTCTCGGTTAAATTTCCACTAAGATTTACCTGTTGATAGCCGGCGTAATAATTAAAAAATGGCGTAAAAACTTTGGAGACTTTGAAAGTAAATTTAGAGCCAATAAATGCCGTCCAACCAACTGAATTGATAAAATTACCGTTACTATCTTCATAAACCACATTCATGTTATTCAGATAATTAAAGCGCACGTAGGGCGTAATATCCATAAATTCGGAAGGATGGAAATTATAGCCAAAAATTCCGGTAAAGCCATACCCAGGGGGATTACTGATATTTGAGACTGGAACACTACTAAAGACTGGATTCATGGTTTTATAATTGTAGCGCCCGTATGCGCGCACTTCATAATAAATGTCATTTTGTAGATTTTGACTAAAATATAGGTAGGTCTGTGCTGCATTGGGCCATTGTTCAACAGCGACTCCAGCCGATGAAATAGCATAACCTTTGGGTGCAGTGCCGGTGACACCACTATAATTAGCCAAGATTTGTGATTCGGTCATTTTAGGTAGTGCAACTGCTGATTCATTATTTACTGCCGGAGTTTGCGCAATACTATAATTTAGCAAAAATAAACCAATAACAGCTACAATTATTTTTTTATTTGATAACAAAATACTTTCCCCGCAATCGATTACCGCTGTTTGCCAATAGTAGTAACCCTATGCTTTCAATACAAATTTTACAATATGTTCTCGATTATATCAGCTACCGTAATGAGCGGCGGTTATTTTAGAGCCGGAGCCGGAACCCTAACTACCAACTAACTGCCAGCTTGGCGCCAATAATTTGAATGGAGTTAGTTTGTGAATTGATTCCAAAACCACCATTAGCCACCGAGGTCATCGCCAATCCATCTGGATAATTGGCAGCAGTCTGGTATTGCCAGTACGGAATTAAGCTGATGTCTTTGGCAACTTTTAAACCAAAGCCAATTTGAGTATTGGCAACAATTTGATCAACCGTGGCCGTTTGCGTTATGCCGGAACTGACACCTTCCTGCATATTCCCCACCAGCGCCACTTGCTGAAATCCCATCCAAAAATTTAGATAGGGGGTGAAATATTTCTTCATTTGCAAAAATGAAACCTTTAATCCCAAAAAACCACCTAACGTAGTTGAATTGATATAATTACCGTTTTTGTCTTCATAGACTAATTGGAAATTGTGAAAATAATTTAGCCGCGCATACGGAGTCATATCAATATATTCATTGACATGGAAATTATAACCTAAAAACCCGCTAAAACCACTCCCCAGCGGATTTTGAATACTTGAAACCGGAACCGAATCAAATAATGGATTTTGGGTCATATAGTTATAAGCACCCCAGACCCGTGCTTCATAATAAATTTGATTAGCCAAGGTTTGCGAGAAAAATAAATAGCCTTGCGTATTATTCGGTGTTTCCTGAACCCCAATCCCGGCAGAAGTAACTGTGACATCCTTGGGTGCATTACCAATAACGCCATCATAGGCCGCCAAAATTGCCGATTCGTTCATTTTATTGGGTACTGATTCAGCCGCCGATTCAGTTGATAAACTACCAGCTGCATAGCAACTGGAAATATTTAATAAACCGCCACCGATGAGCACAACAAGATATTTTTTTTGCAAATTTGATTTCCTTTTAGCGGATACTTGGTGAATATTCAACCACTAACTCTTTTAACAACTCCAAAGCCGGAGCTACTTCATTATTGCGGACAAAATCATGCAACAATAATAATTTAGGCTTTAACTTGTCCATTGGAATAAATTTTTCATTGGCTTTCATGATCCGCTCATGCTCGGTTTTATCCGGGCTATTGCCAATCAACAGTTCCTCATAGAGTTTCTCGCCGGGACGCAAGCCGGTATATTTAATTTCGATATCACCGCCCGGATTTTCGGCATCTTTTAGTGTCAACCCGCTTAAATAAATCATTTTACGCGCTAAATCAACAATTTTTACCGGATCTCCCATATCAAGAACAAAAACCTCCCCACCCTGTGCCATATTGCCGGCTTGAATCACCAATTGCACCGCTTCGGGGATGGTCATAAAATAGCGAATAATATCCGGATGTGTCACCGTAATTGGTCCACCAATCTTAATCTGGCGTTTAAATAACGGCACCACCGAACCAGATGATCCCAAGACATTGCCAAAACGCACCATATTAAACACGGTATGTCCGGAGATTGCGGCAAAAGCCTGCAAAATCTGCTCCGCCAAACGCTTGCTGGCACCCATGACATTGGTCGGTCGTACTGCTTTATCGGTTGAAATCAGCACCATATTATCAACCCGCGCTTTCAAAGCGGCTTCGGCAACTACATAAGTACCAACCCCATTATTTTCCAGTCCCGAGAGAGGATTAGCTTCAACCATTGGCACATGTTTATAGGCTGCTGCATGGTAAATGGTATTAACCCGATATTTATCAAGCGTTGCCGCGATTAACTTACTATTGGTAACGCTGCCTAAAACCACTACCAAACTCACATACGCAAAGCAATTACGCAATTCCTGCTCAATATTATATAACGCAAATTCAGAAGAATCGAGGATAATCAATTGTTCCGGATTAAGTGCCGCAATCTGCCGGGCTAGCTCACTACCAATTGAACCACCGGCACCGGTAACCAATACCCGTTTGCCGACAATATTTTTAGTCAATAACTGAGTATTTGGCGGTACCGGCAAGCGCCCCAATAAATCCTCAATGTCAACATCTTTAATATCGGAAAACTTTAATTCTCCACTAACAATGCTGGCTAATCCCGGCAAGGTACGAACATAAATGGAGTACTGCTCAAGATTATTAATAATTTCACGACGCCGACTTAATGGCACAGAAGGAATCGCCAATAAGATCTCTTCGACATTGTAGATATTGCTGGCATGCAGTAGTTCTTCCGGCGGATAGACTTTTAAACCGCGGATAGTTTTATGGACTTTACTTGGATCATCATCAACAAAAAACATTGGCGCATATTCGCTGCCATGAATTAACGAAGTTGCCAATTGAACACCAGCACTCCCGGCACCATAGATCGCTACGGCTTTAGCTTGGGCATTATAACCAATTTTACGTAGCACTCCGCGCAACATAAAACGGCTGCCACCGATATACACCAGTGCAAACAGCCAATAAATCACAATCGCCGAGCGCGGAAAAGCATCGGCTCGAACAAAATGAATCAGTACCGTCAGCACTAATACCGAAGCAGTCACCCCGAGAAAAACGATGTAAACCACAGTATCATCAAGGAATTTGATAATTGCGCGATATAATCCCAACTGAATAAATAGCGGTACCGTCCATAGCGGCAAACAGAAAAACAACCATAAATGCGGGGTGATTTTTGGATCCCATTCGGCTCCCAGGCGCAACCATACCGCAGTAAACAACGCCAGCGGTAATAACAGACAGTCAACCACCAGCAATGCCAGAATTTCCCATTTGAATAAATAAGCTAATTTATCTCGAATCAGTTGGAACATGAGACTCTCCCCGAGTTAACGGGTAAAAATTTTAACAATAGTTAAGAAGATCAGATGAATATCTAGAAATAGATTACGGGTTTTTACATATTTGACAGCATAACCCAGCTTTTCCGGTAAAATTTGTTCAATATACGCAATTTCCGGATTGGCACTTTTGGCCAATAACTGATTTTCATCAATCATTTTAATTGAAGCCCAATCGGTAATCCCCGGACGAACACTAAAAATCACCGTCGCAACTTCCGGCGGATAATATTTAACATATTCTGGAACTTCCGGGCGCGGACCAACCAATGACATATCACCGATAACCACATCTAGCAATTGTGGTAACTCATCAAGCTTGGTTTTACGTAATAAACGTCCGATGGCGGTTATCCGCGGATCCTGCCCGACCGTAATCTTAATGCCTTTTTTTTCGGCATCAACCACCATCGTCCGGAATTTATGAATCTGGAATTGTTTTTGGTTCATTCCAACCCGGGTTTGCCGAAAAAACACCGGACCGGGCGAAGTAATTTTGATGATTAACGCCAGCACCAATAATAGCGGTGATAGCACCAATAACCCAATCCCGGCACAACAGATATCAAAAAGCCGCTTGATCAACACCAGCTCAACCCAAAATCTGACGGATAGTATTAATCACCAATGTTTGGTCGGCATCGGTCATTTTAGTATACAGGGGCAAACTTACGGCATTGTTGAAATAATTTGTCGCTGCGGGATAATCTTCAGCCTTGGTGTGATAATATTCGTGCCAATACGGCTGCAAATGTAATGGAATAAAGTGTACCGAGGTACCAATGCCGCTATCGCTCATTTTTTGGATAAATTCGTCACGGGTTAGTTTAGTTGTTTGCAATTGACAGCAAAATAAATGCCATGAATGTAAATCGGTCGCCGGATTTTTGACTTGCGGCGGCATAATCAGCGGCAAATCAGCCAACTCCCGCAAATAGCGCTCGGCCATAGCCTGCCGGCGTTGTTGAAAACGATCGGCCTTGGCTAATTGACACAAACCTAGACTACTGGCAATATCGGTCAAATTATATTTATATCCCGGTGCAACAATCTCATAATACCACGCTGGTTTAGTTGAGGTATAGCGATCAAAGGCATCGCGGTTAATTCCGTGCAGGCGCATTACCCGACAGCGTTTGGCCAGTTCCGGATTCTTGGTAACAACCATTCCGCCTTCACCGGTGGTAATTGTTTTAGTAGCATAAAAACTATAAACTATCGCATCCGAATCATGCTGCCCAATCATAATGTTATTAATTTTGCTTGGTAAGGTATGCGCCGCATCTTCAATTACTTTGAGATTATGTTTTTTGGCAATTGCCAGAATTGCCTCCATATCACAAGCCAGCCCTGCCATATGCACCGGAACGATAGCTTTGGTTTTGGCGGTAATTTTGCTCTCAATTTGGCTAATATCGATACATAGCGTTTGCGGATCGCAATCGACAAAGACCGTATCAGCGCCCAGATAGCGTACCACTTCGCCGGTGGCAGTAAAAGTAAGGGTTGGAACAATCACTTCATCACCAGCGGTAACACCGCACGCTTCCAATGCCAGATGTAGCCCGGCGGTTGCCGAATTAACTGAAATTGCCTCAACTCCGCCACCTAAATATTCGGCAAATTTCTGTTCAAATTCTTTGGTCTTGGGACCTGTCGTAACCCAGCCGGAACGCAAAGTTTTTACTACTTCGTTGATTTCTTCTTCACCGATATCCGGCAAGGCAAAAGGGAGAAAAGTTTTATTCATTTATCTATCTGTCCTGTTTAATTAAGGTCGTAATTATAGCATATGCTGCTTATTTCAGAATCATGCAACTTAACTCAGTAATCAAAAAACACTTGCGCTATTAATTTTTGGTATTGCTAATTATTAACTAGCTAATAAATTAACGATGATAAAATGGGGGTTTAAATAATACGCTGATGGGGAATAGTGAGTCAAAATGTTAACTGACCAAGAATATTTAGCTAAATTACTAGAGTTTTTCAATTTGCTATATCACAAAGAATTAGTGCATGTCGTAGATGACAAAGATCGCTTTATTTATGTAAGTGATGCTACTCTTCCATTTGCAAAAACTTCTCGCGAAAATATTATCGGTAAAACTTTTTACGAGGTATTTAGCCCACCTCCTGAAAATATTGAATCTGTCGCTGCCAGCATAAAAAGAGCTTTGACAACCAAAGAAACTCAACGAATGATTTCAGCTAATGTTAACCGCCCAGAACCAGAGTTCAGAATTTTATTGGTAACTCACGCACCACTGATAAACCCAGATACCAATAACGCCATCGCCGTTAAAATCCAATTTGACAAAATAAACTTTCCATGTTATTTCCATCATTTGTTATTGAAATCACCAAAACAATTTGCCCAGCTTACTGCAGTAGTATCGCTTAATTATGATGAATTACTTTCCCGCCGCGAGCATGAAATTGCCTTTTTACTATTTTATTGCAAATCAGTCGAACAAATAACAAAAATAATTAATTTATTTGCTGAACGACCTATTGCAACCAAAACGGTACAAAATATTATTCGCCAGCAACTCTATCCAAAATTTCAAGTCAAAAATCAGGAAACTCTAATAGAACAACTGCACCAACATGAATATCATAAAAAAATCCCATCATCATTAATGTTTAACTTTCAGATAAACCTCAATAACTTGTAATCTTCGTTATGATAAATCAATATCGAAAATATAAATAACAAAAACTGATACCTCCTAGCTCTGTAGAAAATATAAGCCAATTGGTTATAGATTTGCTGGTTGAGCTTATCATTTATTCAGCATTATGGCAAAAATAATAAATTGTAGAGTTACTTTTATAATGTTTAGGTTAATGTTTAGGTAAATATGCTATAATTTATATCCAATTTCACTTCCGAGTAGTTAATAACCATGCTTGATAAAATTACCATCCGCGGTGCCCGAACCCATAATCTTAAAAATATTGATCTGGATTTGCCTAAAAATAAATTAATTGTCATCACCGGCTTATCCGGTTCCGGTAAATCTTCTTTAGCCTTTGATACATTATATGCCGAAGGTCAGCGACGCTACGTTGAATCACTATCTGCCTATGCCCGCCAATTTTTGCAGCAAATGGATAAACCGGAAGTTGATCTAATTGAAGGCCTCTCGCCAGCCATTTCGATTGAGCAGAAGGCAACATCGCATAATCCACGTTCAACGGTTGGTACCGTTACCGAGATTTATGATTATTTACGGCTATTGTTTGCCCGCGCCGGTACCCCATTTTGCCCGACCCATAAATCACCATTACAAGCACAGTCGGTAGCCCAAATTGTCGATAGCATTCTGGAATTACCTCTAGACAGCAAAATCATGTTGCTGGCACCGATCGTGGTGGAACGAAAAGGCGAACATCTGGATTTACTTGAACACATCCAGGTGTTAGGATTTACCAAAGTACGAATCGATGGTCAATTATATAACCTTGGCGAAACACCGCCAATTGACAAAAATAAAAAACACACTCTGGAAATCGTAATTGATCGCTTAAAAGTTCGTCCTGAGATTAAGTCCCGGCTGACCGATTCAGTAGAAACCGGACTTAAGCACGGGAATGACAAAATCAAGCTGGTAAATCTTGAAGACAATAGTGAAAAATGGTTTTCCAGTAAATTTGCCTGCCCCGAGTGCGATTATTCGATTCCGGAACTAGAACCGCGAATTTTCTCATTTAACAACCCCATCGGTGCTTGTCCTAAATGCGACGGTTTAGGACATATTACTTTTTTTGATCCGGATAAAATTGTCACCGGCAAAGAACTGTCAATTGCCGAGGGTGCAATTAAAGGCTGGGATAAACGCAATCAATATACTTACCAGATGCTGGTATCATTGGCAAAACATTATCAATTTGATATTGAAACGCCGTGGAATGAATTACCGGCAAAAATTCAGCAAATTACCGGCAAAAATTCAGCAAATTTTGCTCTATGGTTCACAAGGTGAACTGATTAATTTTAACATTCTCAATGAACGCGGCTCGTATCGCTCAATTAACCAACCGTTTGAAGGAATTGTCAATACGCTGGAGCGCCGTTATTTCGAAACCGATAGTTCGCATATCAAAGAAGAGTTGGCAAAGTATCAAAATAACCGCGAGTGTCCGGAATGCCACGGTTCGCGCCTGCGTAAAGAAGCACTATCGGTTACAGTTGGCAAATACAATCTGGCAGCAATTAGCGGCTGGCAATTAAAGACCTGCATGGAGTATTTTTCAAGCTTGGTATTGGAGGGGCATAAACAGGAAATTGCCAGCAAAATCATTAAAGAAATTATTACCCGCGTGGGATTTTTGATTGATGTCGGTTTGGACTACCTAACCTTAAATCGTTCGGCAGAAACTCTATCCGGTGGTGAAGCCCAACGGATTCGTTTAGCCAGCCAAATCGGTTCGGGATTAACCGGCGTAATGTATGTCTTGGACGAACCATCGATTGGACTCCATCAGCGCGATAATGACCGGCTGATTGCGACGCTGACCAAATTACGCAATCTGGGCAATACCGTAATTGTGGTTGAACACGACGAAGATGCAATTTTACATGCCGATTACTTGGTTGATATTGGACCGGGTGCCGGTGAGCATGGCGGGCAGGTTCTTTTTGCCGGAACGCCAGCCGAAATTTGTAATCATGAAGACTCAATTACCGGACAATATCTATCCGGCAAGAAAAAAATCGTTATTCCAGCCAAACGCCGCAAACAAGACAAGGGCTATCTAACTCTAAGCGGTGCCAGCGGCAATAATCTTAAAAAAGTTGATCTGCAAATTCCGGTTGGGAATCTAGTGTGTATCACCGGTGTTTCCGGTTCCGGCAAATCAACCCTGATTAATGACACTCTTTATCGCGCGGTAGCTCAACACATCTATGACAGTCACGATAATCCGGAGCAATTTAAAGAAATCAGCGGGCTGGAGCATTTTGACAAAGTAATCAATGTTGACCAAAGTCCGATTGGACGAACCCCACGCTCTAATCCAGCGACCTATACCGGTTTATTTACCCCAATTCGCGAACTATTTACCCAAGTTAATTTAGCGCGCGAACGCGGTTATGGACCGGGACGTTTTTCATTCAATGTCAAAGGCGGACGTTGCGAAACCTGTCAAGGCGATGGTTTAATCAAAGTTGAAATGCATTTTTTACCGGATATTTATGTGTTGTGTGACACATGTAAAGGACAACGCTACAACCGCGAAACGCTGGAAATTCAATATAAAGGCAAGAATATTCATCAAGTACTGGAAATGACGGTTGAAGATGCACTCGAATTTTTCAGTGCAATTCCGGTCATTGCCCGCAAATTACATACCTTAATGGATGTGGGCTTAGGTTATATCCGTCTTGGACAATCGGCAACCACTCTTTCCGGTGGTGAAGCACAACGGGTAAAACTGGCGCTGGAATTATCCAAACGCGATACCGGGCGAACTTTATACATCCTCGATGAACCAACTACTGGCTTACATTTCCATGATATTGATTTATTATTGAAAGTATTACATAAATTCGCCGACCATGGTAATACGGTAGTGGTAATCGAACACAATTTGGATGTGATTAAAACTGCTGACTGGATTATCGATTTGGGGCCGGAGGGTGGTGAAGGTGGCGGTAAAATTATTGCCACCGGAACCCCAGAACAAATAGCCAAACAAACCAAAGGTTATACCGGCAAATATCTGGCTAATGTTTTAAATAAAAAATAATGATGGGTACTCAACATGCGTAGTTATACATTTAATGAAACCATCTGGAAATATCACGGCGATAATGCCTGGTATTTCATCACCCTTCCCATAGAAATTGCCGATGAGATAAAAGCGTTAAGTTCATTACATCTTTTGGCAAAAAGAGGATTTGGTTCACTGCGGGTCAGCGTAACCATTGCCAGCTCAAACTGGGATACCTCAATTTTTCCCGATAACAAAACCGGTTCTTATTTGCTGCCGCTAAAAAAAGCCATTCGCACTGCCAACCATCTGAGTGAAGAACAGGCAATTGAAATTAAATTATCAATTTTAGACCTTTAAATCACCTACCCTGTTATTAGCAAACGTGTTATTATCACGGCTGTAAATTAGTTATCAGGAAGCGTTATGAACAAACCAAGAAATCACGTAGTGGTTGCATTATTGCAACGTAAGGGCGGTAGTGGCGCACACGTAAAATCACAAAAAACCCAACGGCAAAATAGCCGTCAACTATTGTTGAAAGAGTTAAAAGAGGTCAAAAAATCAATGACCTCTTTTTTTATTTATATAACCAACTCCTGCCATTACTTCAATAAAACTGGCTATAATTGTGGGCTAAACTAATTAAGTAAAGGGAAATTAAATGGCGCAAACGACTTGGAATACTGAACTTTATAACCAAAAACATGATTTTGTCACCCACTATGGTGAAAGTGTAGTCGAATTATTAAACCCACAACCACATGAAACCATTCTGGATTTAGGTTGTGGCAGCGGTGAGCTTACCGCTAAAATTGCTGCTAGTTGCGCTCATGCCATCGGTTGCGATGCCGCCGAGACCATGATTAGCAAAGCTAAACAAAATTTTCCACAAATTAATTTCATTTGCCACAATGCCGAATCGCCGCTACCATTGCCAGCCAATTCGCTGGATGCAGTTTTTTCCAATGCGGCCCTGCACTGGATGATGAATGCAAGTGCTGTAGTAAAAAATGTCTATAACCTTCTTAAACTAGGTGGTCGTTTTGTCTTTGAAATGGGCGGTAGCGGCAACGTTGCCATGGTATTACACTCAATCGAGCTGGCGGCAAAAGATTTTGGTTTAAATGATTTGCCGTTAATTAATTTTTATCCGTCAATCGGAGAATACGCAACCATCCTAGAGCAAGCCGGCTTCAGTGTCGCCTTTGCAACCCGCTTTGAGCGCCCGACACTATTAGATGGTGAGCATGGCTTAGCCAATTGGGTTGTAATGTTTCGCAATAATGTTTTGCAACAACTACCACCTGAACAACAGCAACACTTTTTGGCTGCCGTAAAATCACACGGTCGCGAGCAGTTATATCAGGATAATCACTGGGTAGCCGATTATGTCCGTTTACGAATGGTTGCCTACAAATAACTTAGAAAGAAAATATGATTTCTGAAAATATCCTCCGTGGAATAAAAACCAAAGCACAAAAACTTTTATCAAATGGTCACTGGCAGACAATTATGCCGCTATATCTAACTGATATTTTGATAAAAGTTGAATATACCCGGGAACGACTGGATACTCCTGATGGAGATTTTATTGATTTAGACTGGGTTAATCGTGAACTGGATGATGCACCAACTTTGATACTCTTCCATGGAATGGAAGGTAATTCGCAAAGTCATTATGCCAAAAGAATACTTTATTATCTCAAGGAGCTCGGTTGGCGCGGTGTTGTCGCCCATGCTCGAGGCTGCAGTGAAGAATTAAACCGCACCTTAAATTTCTATCATGCTGGCTTGACAACTGATATTGATCTGGTAGTAAAAACTCTTTCAGCACGGTGCAATAATCGATTATTTGCAGCTGGAGTGTCGCTTGGTGGTAATGCCCTACTGAAATATCTCGGCGAAGGCGGCAATAATGCAGATTTAATTGAAGCCGCAGTGGTAATTTCTGCACCATTCCAGTTGCTTGATTGTAGTTTAAATATTAATCGTGGAATCAATCGCTACCTTTATCAACCGTATTTTATGCGAACACTGTTAGTTAAAATGAAGCAATATGCAACACAATTTCCTGAGCTAAATTTATACCCCAATGTAAAAACCATGGATGATTTTAACAATCTATATATTACCCAACTATATCAGTTTAGGGATTCTGTTGATTATTACAATCAAAGCAGCTCAATTAAATATCTCAAAAATATTGTTACCCCCTGCATGATAATCCAAGCTGCCAATGATCCATTGATTCCGGCTAAAACTTGGCCACATCAATCAGACTTAAGTAATTCAATAACTTTTGTTGGCTTGCAGCAAGGTGGACACGTTGGTTTCATTGGAAATAATCATAATTTTAAAAAGGCTATTCTCAAACTACCACGAATCATGGTACAATATCTGAATTTATTTTCATGAGGTAATGAATATGACTTTAAAAGCTGTCGCACAACAAACTTTAGGTTTAATTGACTTAACTACTTTAAACGATAATGATACTAATGAGATCGTTGTTGAATTATGCAAAAAGGCCAAAACTGAATTTGGCAATGTTCCGGCAATCTGTATTTTCCGTCAGTTTATTCCGGCGGCTAAGCAGTATTTTGCCGATAATCAACTGGATGTAAAAATTGCGACCGTAACTAATTTCCCTCATGGCGGAACCGATATGGAACTGGCCTTGCGTGAAACACAGGAAGCAATTGATTTGGGCGCGGATGAAGTGGATATTGTATTTCCATACAAAGCACTAATGGCGGGTGATACTGCAATTGGTGGTGAAATGGTTAAACGTGCCAAACAAATTTGCGGTAACAAAGTTTTGAAAGTTATCATTGAAAGCGGCGTATTACAAGATCCAAAACTGATTGAATTAGCCAGTGATATTTCAATTGCCAATGGCGCGGATTTCATTAAAACTTCTACCGGTAAGGTTGAAGTTAATGCTACGCTTGAAGCAACCGAAGTTATGTTGAAATCAATCAAAAAAGTCAACAGCCCATGTGGCTTTAAAGCTGCCGGAGGTATTCGTTCAGTTGCCGAAGCCAAAGACTATCTGGAATTAACCAACCGGATCATGGGTGAAGGCTGGATTAGTTCGACTAAATTCCGTTTTGGCGCATCAAGCTTGTTGACCGATGTATTAAACGTGTTAAGTGGTCGTGAAAGCGTAATCAATAACAACCTGTATTAATTGATCAATTTAAAGGTTGCCGCTTGTTGCCGGTAACCTTTTTTATTCTTCTTAAATAATCATCAGATAAACATTCGGGAGATTGTGAATATGCAAAAACGTGTAATTGTAATGGTATTAGATTCTTTTGGTATTGGCGCTTTGCCGGACGCGGCTAATTTTGGCGATGTTGGCAGCGATACCTTGGGACATATTGATCAACACTGTAAAGATAACGGGCTTGAATTTAAGATTCCAAATTTATTGAAACTCGGTCTGGGCAAAGCCTATCAAACAGTCAATGGCAAAACTTTATTTGCCGATAAAGGTGATTATGCGGTTAATGGTGTCCATGGTGCCAGTCGTGAGAAGAGTTCCGGTAAAGATACTACCAGCGGACACTGGGAAATCGGTGGCTGTCCGGTAAATTTTGAGTGGGGCTATTTTACGGCGCATGATAATAGTTTCCCGCAAGAATTATTGGATAAAATTGTTGCCCGCTCTGGTATTCCCGGCTATTTGGGTAATTGCCATGCTTCCGGTACGACTATTATTGCCGAACTTGGTGTCGAGCATATCAAAACCGGCAAACCGATATTTTATACTTCGGCCGATTCTGTGTTTCAAATAGCTTGCCATGAAGAAAGTTTTGGTTTAGATAATCTTTATAAATTGTGCCAAATTACTCGCGAAGAATTGGAACCATATAATATCGCCCGGGTAATTGCACGTCCATTTGACGGTAGTGATTCCAGCAATTTTGCCCGTACCAAAAACCGTAAGGATTATTCAGTATTGCCTAGTGCTCCTACTGTTCTGGATGTCTGTAAGGAAAATGGCGGTGAAGTTGTCGCAATCGGCAAAATCGGCGATATTTATGCTCATCAGGGAACAACCGTTGAAATCAAAGCCAGTGGTTTACCGGAATTAACCGATAAAACCATTGAGGCGATTAAACAGTATTCAGCAGATAAACCGACTTATATCATGACCAATTTAGTTGATTTTGATATGAATTTTGGTCACCGGCGAGATGTTGTTGGTTATAAAGAAGCATTGGAATATTTTGATACCCGGATACCGGAAATTTTGGCAGCATTAAATCCGGATGACATTATCATCTTTACCGCTGACCATGGTTGCGATCCGACTTGGAAAGGCTCTGATCACACCCGCGAACATATTCCAGTAATCGGTTATTATCAAGGTAAAGAACTAAATATTGGCGTTCGTGAAACTTTTGCCGACATTGGTCAAACCATTGCCAGTCATTTGAAATTACCAAAATTAAAATTTGGTAGTGCTTTTATTGGCTAGAATTGATTGCTTAAACAAAACCTGAGTTTTTAATAACTCGGGTTTTTTAACCTATGAAAGATATAACGATGACCTTACCCACAATCAATGTTGCCATTTTGGGCTTTGGACTCTCAGGAGCAACTTTCCATGCGCCATTGATCAATGCCCTCCCCGGATATAAAATTGGTAAAATATTCGCACGCAATATTGATACATTACAGCAGCAATATCCCAATTATTCATTTACCTCACAACTGGACGAAATTCTAAATGATCAGCAGATCAACTTGGTTATAAATACCCTCCCCAATGAATTGCATTATTCAATTACCAAACAGTGCTTATTAGCTGGCAAAAATGTCATTGTTGAAAAACCATTTACTGTTAGTTGTGCCGAAGGATATGAATTGATTCAACTGGCTCAGGAGCGCAATTTATTACTAAGCGTTTATCATAACCGCCGCTGGGATAATAGCTATCTGACTTTGCAAAACATACTACCGCAGTTAGGCAAAATCTATCTTTACGAAGCCTATTTTGATCGCTTTCGCCCGTTGGTGCAGAAGGAACGCTGGAAAGAGCAGCCCAAACCCGGCAGTGGTTTACTATACGACTTAGGATCACACCTAATTGATCAGGTGCTAAATTTATTTGGAATGCCTACCACCATTAGTGCAGATATTGCCATTCAACGTGATGGTGCACAAGTTCCAGATTATTTTCAGCTAATCCTGGGTTATGAACGGATGCGGGTTATTCTTGGTTCATCGAGCATCATTGCCAATCCTCGTCCGATTCTAGCGGTATATGGAGATAGCGGCTGTTATATCAAACACGGTCTTGATCCGCAGGAAGCCCAGCTACGTTCAGGAATGGCCGTCACTCATCCCAATTATGGGATTGAGGAACCCGAACACTCTGGAATCTTGACCATTCCACAAAATAGCCAGCATCAACAACAGCCGATTATTAGTGAGTCAGGAAATTACTGTGCTTATTATCAGCAAATTTATGCCGCTTTAAGTAGCAAAAACGCTATAATTCCGGTAAGTGCTGCAGCAGGTCTCAATGTAATAAAAATTATTGAGCTGGCACATATTGGCAACCACCAACAAAAAACAATTTCATTTACTTGAAAGGAATAGCGATGCAGTTTGCTTCTGATATTATTGTTGTGACTACCAATGACGTACCGGGAAAAACGATCAGCGAAGTAAAAGGTTTAGTGCATGGTTTGATTGTCCGCACTCCGACCATTGCTCAAGGATTTTTTGGGAATCTAAAAAACATCATTGGCGGTAAAAATCAAGCCTTAACCGATATGTGCGAACAAACCCGTCAACATGCTTATATGGATATGATTGAACAAGCGCGGGCACTGGGTGCCAATGCCATTATCGCCATGCGCTACGACTCGGATGGAATTGGCGGTGATCAATATCGCGCCAATGAGGTTTTTTGTTATGGAACCGCGGTAGTTATACGTTAAAAAAAGTGCAGATATTTCTGGACTTTTTCTATTTATAAACCGATTATCTAAACTAGTACCATCTGAATCATACCAAGCAATACTAGCAAGATCCAAAATATATTTCGCTACCTTATTTAATTTATCCAATGTAATAAATATCTGGCAAGATTAAAATTTATTGACTGAGCAAGGATAAGTCCGAGAATAAATACTACCCACAGGCGTAATTTAGTCAGACCACTGGCTAATTCAAGTGAGACAAAATACAAACGATAAAGCCAAAACTCCATCAAATATTGGTTTATTCCCCAGATACTTACTAAAACTTTAGAATAATACTGGGCAAGTTTTGATAAATCGGTAGAATATCTAACAAAATCTGGCGCAATTAGGTTTATAACAAATAATTCTAGGCTAAATATGGTCCTTGCCATATAAGCAATAGCAATTAAAGCCAAAAAATCAATAAACCGTAGATTTTGAATCCGACAGACTATTGCGAATACATAATAAATTATAGATAGTAGCAACCACTGAATAATTTGATTCAAACAAATTTTTATAAAAGTTAGGTGAAGTGCCGGATTGACTATTTCAACAACCCCAGGAAGACCAGGAAAGTAATATCTTCCAAAATAACCCGTACTGCATATGATTAAAAAACCGAAGCCGCCAATAGTAAATGCAACTTTTGCAGATATATTGGCATACGGTGTGAGTATCCATAATATAATTGTATCCAGCCATGTTCTATAGCCAAGCTGGCTTAATAAAATATTTAGTTCTAAGTTTGTGATTTTGTTTTGACGCCGCATTTCCGCCAAACGGATATATTCGTTATTCATAATTTTATTAACGGAAAAACCCATACTTTTAGAAGAATAAACATAACTACCATGCTAAGAATAAAACCTAGCCACGTTCGATGATGGTTCAATCCTGAACAGTTTTTGAAGGCAAAAAAATTTAATACAACATACCAAGCCAAAAGGATTACCGCTATTGTATCCATAATACTACTATAAATTATTATCAATGAATTACTGACATTTACACTTGGATTGATAAACTGTGGATTAATCAGATAAGACAGTGAATCGATTATGAAGACTAATGTTATAGGGAAAATTGCCAAACCACAAAACACTATAAAATCAATATTACGTAATCTAATCCCGCCGAGAGCAACGCTGAAAATCCAGAATAGAATACTGGTGCTATACCATAATACGATTGGAAAAACTAATATTGACAAGAAGTTGATTTCGGTACTTTTGTTTAAGAGCCTGTTAAAATAATTGTGTAAATTTTATTCACTGTTGTAAAATCAGTTAGTTATAACAAGGAATATTATAATGGGACAACAATCAAAACAAGAAGAGTTGCTATCTCAGGCAATGGATTTAATAGTAGAATCAGGAGC
>CAZATM010000070.1:0-7594 GCA_964488065.1 uncultured Neisseria sp. | reverse complement strand
TTGTCCCACAATTTATCTGATATATCATGACGGTGTTGTAACTTTGACATTTTTGATTCCGGTTAAAATTAATTCACCGTATTTTATCAAACATTCAGTTAATTGACGACACCATCTAAGTGACGGTAAAAATGTGGGAACCGTGGCAAGTCTTACAAAAGAAAAAAAATATCTAGTACAAAAATACCAAAATAATATATCTAAGTATATAAAAGGCATGCGTTTTGAAATAATAAACCAAAGACAAGTGTATCTCTATCAAGGCGAGGACTTTTCTGGTGCTTTAGATAAATTGATTATTCATCATGAACCATTGCTGTTGGATTGTAAGTTGTTTGTTTATTTATGTATTATTTGTTCGATTAGAGATGAATTGGGTAAAACCAGGTTTAATCACCTAATATTAAACCAGTTTAATGGTGAATTTGCCTTGAATATGATAGGTATGTACAAGTTATTAGCAGAAATTGGTATAAGGCAAGACATAAAAGCAGTTGCGGAATTAAGTAAAGGGGACCTCTTTTTTATCCAATGCGTAAACAGCTCTGTGTTCCATCCGGCATCTTCGATGAGCGCTAACAACTTAGTTTGTATTGGTACAGACCCCGGCACGGGTAATCAACTCCTGTTTCAGGGATTTGGTGCTGAGCCGCCTTTGTCTTTAGATAAATGGAAAGAAGAAATGGTAACTATATCACATAGGAATCTAACGTATGCAGATCTACAGCTATTACAGCATTGGTCACAAGATGACACTATCCCAACTGGATCCATAATTAGCTATAAAACAGCCTGGAAAGAAATTGAGAAATTAAATGGGCGAAGGCTACTAGATAACGAATTGGCGTTGCTTAGTGATCGAACTATGCAGAGCCTATATAATCTTTCAAGTATTACAGTGCCTAAACATCTTATTAGTGAAGAATCAGATGTTATTAGCTTGCAGTACGGCTATCTCTGAAGTAGTCAAGATAATCGAAAATAGCTTTTAATTAAGTTTTCATAGCGCTGTAAATTTATTATTTGGCTTTAGCATTAATGTTTATTAAAGAGGATCAATTATGGCAAATGAATTCATTAACAGTAATCTGATTTCGTTGGACTTAATGTCAGATACCAAAGAAGAACTATTTTGTGAGCTGGCTGTATTATTGGAAAAAGGCGGTTATTTGAGCAATCGCCAATTGTTTCTTCAAGATTTACGCGCTCGTGAAGAGATCAGTAATACGGGCTTTGAAGATGGTGTAGCTTTCCCGCATGCTAAGAGTTCGGCAGTTGTTAATCCGGGCTTTGCCTTGGGAATTAGCCGAAAAGGGATTGATTATGGAATCGGTGACGGTCAGCTATATCATCTTTTTTTCATGATTGCATCTCCGGAGGGGAGTTCGGATCACCATGTACAATTATTGGCAAAAATATCCAATAAGCTTTTAGAAAACGGATTTATTGATAAATTGATGGTCGCGACTGACAACGATGCCGCCATGAAATTGTTAATCAGTGATGGAGTTCAGGAAATTCCACAGCAATCCACGCCAAAAAGCCAGGGGTTTTTGATTGGAGTAACCGGTTGCCCGACTGGAATTGCACATACTTATCTGGCGGCTGAAGCATTGGAACAGGCAGCCAAAAAATCAGGTTATGAAATTAAAGTCGAAACGAATGGTTCAGTGGGTGCTAAAAATTCGCCGAGTGACGAGGAAATTGCCCGGGCCGATGCAATTATTATAAGTAGCGATAAACAGGTTGATTTGGCACGCTTTGCTGGTAAAAAATTGATTCATACCGGAGTTAAAGCTGCGATTAAAGATCCGCTCGAACTAATTAATCAGGCACTGCAAGCGCCGCCTTATCAAAGCGTTAATTCTTCAGAGCGCAAAGAGGATAAAGCGGCTAGGGGTAAAAACAGTAAACGCTCTGATTTATATGTTTATCTAATGAATGGCGTATCGTATATGATTCCATTTGTTGTGACCGGCGGGTTGTTGATCGCTATCTCACTGGCAATTGGTGGCAAGCCCACGGCGCAAGGTTTGCAGATTCCTACCGGCAGCGACTGGAATACGTTGCTTAACATTGGTGTCGTATCATTCAAACTAATGATTCCCGTGTTGGCAGGATACATAGCTTATGCAATTGGTGATAGAGCTGCTTTAGCACCAGGATTTGTCGGCGGTTGGATAGCTAATGATGGTTCTTTCTATCATGCTACTGCCGGCACCGGATTTATTGGCGCAATTATTGCCGGTTTGTTAGTTGGCTATTTTGTTCGTTATATTGCCAATCTCAACTATCACAAAATGTTAAGACCATTGGTGCCAATTTTTATTGCTCCGATTTGCGGAACTTTATTTATTGCCGCCGTATTTGTCTATATTATTGGTGCCCCGATTTCAGCGTTAATGATTTATATGACACAGGTTTTGCAAGAAATGAGCACCGGCAACTATATTTTGTTGGGTATTGTACTTGGTGGTATGGCTGGTTTTGATATGGGTGGACCATTCAATAAAGTTGCATTTCTATTCTCAATTGGCATGATTGCCAGTGGACAAACTCAATTTATGGGAGCAATGGCCTGTGCTATTCCGGTTGCACCATTAGGCATGGCGCTGGCAACCGTAATTGGCGGTAAAATGAACCTATTTAGCGAGCAGGAGTTGGAAGCTGGTAAAGCCGCTGGCGCAATGGGGTTAGTTGGGATTTCCGAGGGTGCTATTCCTTTTGCCGCCAATGATCCAGTATCGGTAATACCGGCCAATATTCTGGGTAGCATGCTTGCTGCAGTGTTGGCTTTTTCATTCAGAATTACCGATAGTGTAGCTCATGGCGGTCCGGTCGTAGCATTGCTGGGGGCAATAAATAAACCATTGTTGGCTTTATTTTGTATGTTATGTGGTGCTGTACTGACGGCAGTAGTTGCAGTGGTACTTAAGAAATATTTCAAATCTTGGGCGACCGCTTAAAAGCGGTAACAAGCTAATTAGTCGATACTAAACACCTGTTATTTACCAGTTAGTTTTCTCTAACTGGTATTTCATTTAGTTTTATACTATCTTACTTATTGATATGCTAAGGCTGAAAGTGTTGTTTTTCTATTTTGCGCATAACTTAGCACGTGAAAAATTACATCAGTTTGGTATATGGTTTTTAGCATCGGCTATTTTGCTGATAATAGCGCTTTCCTGAAATTGTGATTTCCAGAGACTAACACTCTATTGGAACTTTATGTGTTGAGACAACTAAATAAATGACATGGAAGACCAACTATGTAAGTATCTATTTCTTCAGGTGTTAAATTAGCTAATCCGCCCAGTTGATACTCTTTGATCATTGTTGCATTTTCTTGGTTAATTGATAAAAAATCAAATCTTAATTTAAAATTGTGTAAATTGGCGTATTTTATCAGACCAAACTTAAGCAAAATCAAACAGCAAAAAATGAAATTCATTGGTTGATGTGGATAAAAAGAACCAGATTTATTATTAACTACAAGAGTACCCAAAAATTTTTTATCGTTGCTGCGCTCAATATAAATATCCCCAGCCATATATACTTTATTTGCTAATGCATTATGATTGGTTTCTTCCTGACCAAACCTTCTTTCTTCGGCAATAATTTCACCATGTTCAGAAAGTACGTATAGAAGGCTCGCACCATAATTAAGAAAACATTTATTTGAAGTGGGGTGTATTTCGTTTAATATCGTGGTTAACTTAGCCGAACAATCAATTCTAACTGGCCAATTTCTACCTGGAAGTGGTTCACGGAAGGTCTCAAATAATGTCAATCCATGTCTTTCTGCTAATTTATAAATAAAATAGGAAGGTAATGTAACATCTGCCAGATTTTTTTTTGAATAAAAATTGTTCGCCACATTTGGCAAGCCAGAATTTAAACGCATAATTTAAGTCATTCGTTTAAATCAATTAATTGAAACTGGTTTTGTATTTCTTCTCCTTGTTCATAGAGTGTGGCTATATGTTCTTCAGTATCTGTCAGTTTGCGAATATTCAATGTATGCATGCAATCTATTCTATGGGTGAGCTTTTCACTATTTAATTGTTGATTATTGTTCATGATGCTATTGTTATTCATGGCGGATAAAATACCGACATCAGCATCTTCAATGACTAAACATTCATCATTGCTAAATTGAAGTCCCGTCAATTGCTCGATTGCTTTCTTTCCTATTGTGTAGGGGTCTGGCGCGGGTTTGCTTTTTTTATACATACCTTGACCAATAATTAGTTCCTTAGTGAACAGGCTATTAATGCCTTCAAAGTTGCCATTGTTCAAGATGCTGGTAATCTCATCTTGAGATGAGCCCGAGGCGATTACGAGTTGTAGATTTCTGTCAGCGCAATACTTGATGAGTTCAATTGATTGTTCAAAAGGTCTTATTTTTGCCAAACTTTGATTAAAATATTGTTGCTTCAAGGTAATAATTTGACGGACTTGTGTATCATTAATTGTTATCTCATTTTTGCGGCACAATGTATCAATGGTCTTGTGCAAATTAAAACCATTGTATTTGGTAAAATAATCTTCAAAATTAAAGAAAGTGTTGCTTTGTTTATCATTTAGTACATCGTGGACAGCTTGAACCCAACTCTTATAGTGGGCAATAGTCGTATCGGCAATGGTATTATCAAAATAGTAAACAAATTCAGCATGATTTAAAAGTTCTTGAATCTCGTAATCTAAAAAAACTGCATTGTCGTGATATGGAATCAGCCGCCTTATTTTATCGGGCAAAAATAGATGGTTTTTCTGCTGCTACAATATTACAAAATATTCCTAAACTGACCGGAGAACATCAAGTTTATCATAAAGAGATTGGGGATATGGCAATGCAGCTAGAACCAAAAATTGCTAGAATCATATTGGATGTGATTACGCCACATAGTGACGAGTATAAAAATAATTTTCAAACCTATGTTAAATTGGATGAAAGCAATATAACAGAGTATCTATGCAGTATTGATAATACAGTAACTCCAAATACACAAATTACAGAAATCGGAGATGGCAATTTAAATCAAGTATTCAGGATAGCTCAAAATAGCGGGAGTCGGATTATCAAACAAGCTTTGCCTTATTTGCGATGTGTTGGGGAATCATATGCATTAGATAAAATCCGAATGAAGTATGAGATAGCCTATTTGAAAATAGTATCTGATTTATGTGGACGACATGTTCCAAAGTTATACTACGCTGACGATACAAAAATGATGTTAATTTATATGCAAGATTTAAACAATCACCAAATTATGCGTGATGGATTAATAAATGGATTCAAGTATCCTAATTTTTCCCGACATATTGCCGAATTTCTGGCAACAATCCTTTTTAAAACCTCGCGTAACTATCTAAACCTGCTAGAACATTCAACGTTAATCAAAACCTTTAACGATAATAAACTTCGATGTTTAACCGAAGATCTATTTTTTACGTTTGCTTTTATAGATCATGACGCCAATTATAAAAATTCGCCCCATCTTTTTAGTTTTAAATTCAGGTCTAACGTAAAGGTATTATTAGATTTATTTGCTACTAATGCTGAGGCATTACTACATGGCGATTTACATACCGGTTCTATTTTTGTCAATAACACCGAGACATATATTATTGATGGCGAATTTGCTTTTATGGGACCAAGTGGCTTTGACCTTGGTCTATTACTTGCGAATTTAATTACCGCATACATACACCATAAAATTTGCAACCTGAAAATAAAATCTAATTCCATGCAGCTCTGGTTAATCCGTACTATTGAAGAAGTTTATGAAAATTTCAATAATATGTTCAAACTGTTATCCATAAAGTATCGTGAGAAAAACAAATTACTTAGTACAGCTGAATTAGATAAACATCAAGATGAATATTTAAATAATGTTTTGAAAACAAGTATAGGCTTTGCTGGAATAGAAATGTGTCGTAGAGCATGCGGATTAGCGGGGGTGCGGGAAATCAGAAACATTCCCGAACCAGAGTTGAAGGAGCAAGCAGAAAATTTGGTTTTAAGTTTGGGTATATTCATGGTAGAAAATTATCAAGAATTTACTAATATTACAGATTTAACACTTAAACTTCGCTCATGATTTTTGTATAATCGGTCTATTTTTCTTGTGTATGTCGATTGACAGGCTTCGGAATATTTCCCTAGAAAACAAGCCGCGTCGTTCAATTTGATGGGGGTAATTCTTTTTTACATATCTTCCGTCTTCATGTGAAGCAAGAAACTTCAAATATTGAGCTTTGCTGCCCAAAAAACCGCGCCGCTTATCCGTATTTATTACTGGAGTCTTTCGATATTCATTCACCGGTTTAAAATCAACAAACTTAAGCCAGGGATCGAGGACGAGTGCGTCATCTGAATTTATATCACCAATTATAACAAATGCATGATCATCAGGCTTGGTTAGTCGTACGACGGACGCACATTTTTTTATGTCATCCGCGAGGAGCGGAGAATTTCGGATTAAATGGTATAATAGTTGCGCCTGCTCATCGCAATTACCGAATCGATCATTTTCAAGACTTCGGGATAAAGTTTGGCGCATTTTATAGGGATAGCACGACGGTTCTTTATTATTCGCTATATCAGCAGAGGGTACTTTCTTAAAATATTCACCGATTATTATCATTAAATCTTCTAGAGCTTTTTTAGCCTTCATATCCACAAGCCGCCGTTGCTGCGTGTAATTAATCCTTACATAGTTTTTCCAATATTTGCCGATTGTGCACGTTGCCGCGAAAGTGGAGATAATTTTTTTATCAATTTGTTCATTTCGGCGATCATCTATGAATAATGGTGTATCGATTGGTAATTGAAAATTTTCCATCATTTGTTGCCGCAACGTATTTATTGCTGTGCCATTGATATTAACATTCTGACTATTTTGATTAGTAGCATCTATCACCGAATATTCCGGGTAACTATTTATGAACGCTTCCCAAGTTGCTATATTCTTGGTATTTAGGTGTTGAGTATCTGAATTTTGGTAAGTGTCGGTGGAATACTCCATGTTTTCATTAAAATTTTTAAGTGCGCTAAAAATTTGTTTGTCACGCTTATAGATTGGATCGTCAGTTGACCGGTAAGATTCTTTATGATAATTATTCTTGATGCTTTCAACTTTTTCGCAGAGTGATTGCGTTAGTTTGGGAGCGGTTTGAAAATAAGAATATTGTCTGTTTTGCTTATCATAGTATATGCCGCCTTTTATTTGTTTCACAATAGTTTTGTATCGTTGCGCCCGATATGTCGCCCCTTTAAAGGTATATCCGATAGAGCCGAAGAAGCCTTTGGGTTGACATAAGTCATCAATAAGTTGATGTTTTTCTCTCAATTCTCTAAATTCTAAAAGGAATGCTTCAGTTTCTTGACTGGTATCTATTTTTAATAATGCGACTAGGGCGTCAACCTCGGTATTCTTATTCTCACTTCTTATAATGGACCCATAAAATCAGACAGTACCGATAGAAATTAATTAGAGTCGATATTGCTTAAAAAGTAAAATATCGAGCACGTAAAATAATCTAATAAAATGAAGGTACAAGATGAACAAAAAGACCAATTATACAAATG
>CAZATM010000069.1:0-15799 GCA_964488065.1 uncultured Neisseria sp. | reverse complement strand
GTCCGGCAGCCGATACATTTTTTAGGATCTCCGACAACAAATCTGCTCATGTTATTTCACCTTTCGTGGAGTATAGGTTGTATGTAATAAATGATGGGCTTCGTGTCCTAATGGTTCTCCAAGATGCTCACCATAGAGTTTTTTGATCGATGGATTTTCATGGGATTTACGGGTCGGCAAATCTTTATCATGATTGTACAAGGCTTCACGGCGTTTGTTAAATGCCAGTTTGCGGTGTTCTTCGAGCAATAATTTTGGCTGTCCGCCACCAGTCATGCAGCCTTCCGGACAAGTCATGATTTCGACAAAATGATAATCACAGCTACCATCACGCACGGTTGCCAGTACTTTTTCTGCCGAATCCAATCCGGCAACTACTGCTACTTTAACCGTCAGATCACCCATTTTTACTTCTGCTGAACGCAAGCCATTGTCACCGCGGACAAAATCCAGATCCAGATTTGGAATTGGCTGTTTGGTAACCAATTCATAACCGGTTCTTAATGCCGCTTCCATTACGCCGCCGGTTACACCAAAAATTGCACCAGCACCGCTGTATTCGCCAAATGGTTGATCAAAATCTTCATCCGGCAGATTAACAAAATCAATGCCTTGGTCTTTGATTAATTGAGCCAGCTCACGAGTGGTAATTACCAAATCGGTATCCTGATAACCACTGGATTTCATTTCCGGACGCGCGGCTTCAAAATGTTTACAGGTACACGGCATTACCGCAAAACTGAAAATTTTGGCAGGGTCAACATTATCCATTTCGGCACCAATCGTTTTAAATACCGGACCGGCACAGCTCATTGGCGAGCGAGCGCTAGACAAATGCGGCAATAAATCCGAATGATCTTGTTCAATGAATTTTACCCATGCCGGACAACAAGAGGTCAGCATCGGTAATTTCACCTGTGGATCTTTGGCTTTGGATAGCACGCGTTGAATTAATTCGCTACCTTCTTCCATAATGGTAATATCGGCACCAAAATTAGTATCATATACCCGATCAATTTTCAGACGGCGCAAAGCGGCAGCCAGTTTGCCGGGAGTCAATGATCCTAGCGGCATGCCAAATTCTTCACCAATTGCTACCCGCACCGCCGGAGCACACTGCACAACGGTATAAATTTCCGGATTGGCAATCGCATCTTTAACCTGTTTGACATGGCATTGCGCATAGGCGGCAAATAATGGTTCGGTAACCGTTGGCAGCATTCCGCGCTGTTCCAGTTTTTGTGCATAAACTTCGCTACCACAATCCATGGCACTGGCGTAGGAACTACAAACCTGTACGCATTGACCGCAGGCAACGCAAGTTTCAAGATTAATTTCATGCGGCTGACCAAATTCGCCGTCAATGGCATTAACCGGACAGACTTCAACGCAACGGCGACAGCCGGTGCAAATGTCTTTGTCGATATGAATTAAATTATGTGACATATACTCTTCATCTTTCAAACGTGGACTTTGTTGTCCTTTAAAAAATATTACTCATGTACTTATGTGTACACAGCGGAACACTTTTTTGCGTCCGTCGCGTCCACACGTGAAATACATTGAGTATTGAACAATCCTTTGTTAAATTGCATTTAGTGCCAGTGCCGCTTGCAAGGCTTTGGCACGAGTATCTTGTTCTGAATCATATAGCCGTAAAGCGCCTTCCGGACAGGCTTTGATACAGGCTTGAGTTTCCAGACCGTCGCATAAATCGCATTTATAGGCGGTTAAGTTAACTTTGGTACTATCCGCACTCGCTGATGTTTTCAGCCGTGCTTGCAATACCTGATTACCGTTGACTGTTTGCGGTAATAAGTCAATTGCGCCAAACGGACATGCAATCAAACAGGCTTTGCAACCGATACAGGTTTGTTCATTGATTAGAATTTTGCCATCCTGTTCGCTAATAGCACCGATGGCGCAAACATTGGCACACGGTGCATCTTCACAATGGCGGCATTGAACCGGTACCGATTTGCCGGCAATTTGCAATACATGCAAGCGCGGAATAATCGGAGCACTTTGTGCACCAACGGTATAATTTACTTCATCATGGGCAGCATGGCAGGCTACCTCGCATATTTTGCAGCCGATACATTTATTGGCATCGGCAATTACAAATTTGGTTGATTTATTCGTCATTTTAGTTCCTGCGCAGAAAACCGCGACAAGCTATTTTCTGCGATATGTTAAATCATGGGTTATTGCGCTGCTGCTACGCGCATTTGTTTGCGAATCCGGTTATATTCGGTAACAATAAATTGTTCCGCTGCCGGTTGATCGCTGATTGGCTCCAACCGGATCGCGCAATATTTATATTCCGGGGTTTTGGAAATTGGATCCAGAGCATCGCCGGTTAACTCATTACAGTGACCAATCCACCATTGATAGGTCATATAAGTCGCACCTTTTAAGGCGCGGTCGCTAACATCGGCACGGGTAACTACGCTACCACGGCGCGAAACTACTTTCACCAATTCACGGTCTTTAATTCCCAGTTCTGCCGCATCCTGCGGATTAATCTGGATAAAGCCCGGTTCGTCGGCCAATTTTGCCAATGCCCGGCAATTCCCAGTCATGGTGCGCGCCGAATAATGTCCAACTTCACGAACGGTAGATAATACCAATGGGAAATCTTGATCCGGACGATCTAGCGGCGGACGCCATTCACAGGCAAACAGAACCGCTTTGCCACCCGGTAAATCAAACTGGCTATCTTTATACAGATATTGGGTACCTGGGTCTTCATCATCATAGCACGGCCATTGAATTACACCCTCACGATTAATTTTTTCATAGCTGGCACCGGCAAATATTGGGGTAACGCTACGCATTTCATCCCAAATTTCTTCGGTGTTATTGTAGTGCATCGGATAACCCATCGCCGTAGCCACTTCACAAATAATCTGCCAATCAGGTTTTTGCTCACCTTTTGGTTCAACTGCTTTGTTGATTTTTTGGAATCCGCGGTCGGCAGCCGAATATATTCCTTCATGTTCACCCCATGACGTTGCCGGTAAAATCACATCGGCATGAAGAGCGGTTTTATTCATGAAAATATCCTGAACTACCACAAATTCGAGTTCATCGAGAGCCTCACGAACCTCGGCGGCATTGGGATCACTTTGTGCCGGATCTTCACCGAGAATGTAGAAAGCTTTGATTTTATGCTCGTGTAGCACCAAATGCGGTACTTCAGTAATATGATAGCCGATATTTGGTGATAGTTTAGTTCCCCACGCATTTTCAAAGTTTTTACGAACTGCATCATCGGTAACATTTTGGTAGCCGGGATAGAAATTCGGCAATACGCCCATATCACAGGTTCCCTGAACGTTGTTTTGTCCGCGTACCGGACCGACACCAACGCTTGGGCGACCGAAATTGCCGGTTAATAATGCCAGACTAGCCAAACCTTTGATTACATCAACTGCTTGTCCGAATTGGGTAACACCCATACCCCACATAATCATCGCATTTTTAGCTTTGGCTAATTCGCGGGCAGCTTTACGAATGTCATCGGCTTTGACGCCGGTAATGGTTTCGGCATATTCAGGAGTAAATTTCTCAACATTTTTAATGTATTCATCAAAACCGGTGGTATGCTTAGCAATATAATCGGCTTTGTATAGTTTTTCGCTGATTAAAACATTACCCAAAGCGTTTACCAGCACCATATTGGTACCGCCTTTTAACGGCAGCCATAAATCGGCATTGGTAATGGTATCGGTAAAGCGTGGATCGGCAACGATCAGTTTGGCGCCTTTTTGTTTGGCTTTGAGCATCCGCCGTGCGACCAGTGGATGAGATTCGCTTGGATTGTAACCAATCACAAACATTAAATCGGTGTCGTCAATTTCTGGAATTGAAAATGACATTGCGCCACGTCCCAAAACTGAACGCAGGGCAGCAACTGAAGGACCATGACAAACCCGCGCACAATGGTCAATATTATTGGTGCCAACTACCGCGCGGATAAATTTTTGCATGACATAATTGGATTCATTACCCGGGCCACGGGCAGAACCGGCACCCATGATTGCATCGGCACCATATTTTTCTTTGATTTTTAACAAGTTATCGGCAACAAATTTAATTGCTTCTTCCCAAGATGCGCGTTCTAATTTGCCATTTTTACGAATCATTGGATATTGCAGCCGCGAAGTCAATAATTGCGGATCATTCAGGAAATCCCAACCATAGTAGCCTTTCAGGCATAAATTTCCCTCGTTATTGCGTCCATCGGCGGCTTCGGCGCGGATAACCTGATTGTCTTTAACCACCAGATTTAGTTTGCAGCCAGTACCGCAGTACGGACATACGGTTAAAACTTTTTTCTCCATTTAGGAATCTCCCTATTGAATATAACGGTAAAATTAATAGGGGTAATTATACCATATAACCACTCTGGATATACGGATAAAATTCATTGTAGCCAAGGCGGTTATTAATTTTTTTAGCAGTGCTGGCGGAAGAAATATTGATACCGTGCTTGCATGGTGTGATTGCCAAGAAGTCCGCCGCAATGCAGGTAGAGAATCGGTTGTGGTAGTTGCGCCAGATTGTCAATTAAAATTTGCCAGCCGACTGGATCATAAACCCAGTCAAACTCGATTTGGCTGCTCTCAATGATGCGGTTTATAGTGCGATAAAGTGCCGCAGTGGGAGTGGCAAAGCGATAGTGATTATTGGCAAGAATTAACGGCAGTCGCCACGAATCTGGGAATTGGCTCATTAGGTCATTGAATTGTTGGCGTAGGTAATCGGCGCTGCCGACACAATTGGTGGTATAAACGTCAAATGGTAGATGTTTTTGCAAAAATAACGCGGTCGCGCCAGTGCCTGAAGCAACAAATATCGCCGGATTGGCAAAGTTATTTTGCTGTGCCCATAAAATAATTTCTTGGGCGAGTTGGCGTAAGCCATATTCGGCTTCAATCTGTGCGCCGCCCTGCCGGATAAGCAATTGCTTCGGGGTGCTGGTTAGCGCTGAAGTTATCCGCTCATAATCACCATCTAGTTCGATTAGTTCCATGCCGTTTTTTAGACTGGCGGCTAGGTTGCCATTGTTACTAGTTGCTGCTTGTCGCGATAGGGTTTTAGTGTAATAGCGAAATTGCCAGTGATTTAATTTGGCTAATGCCGAGAGCGAATACATTAAATTGGATTGGGTGCCGCCGTAACTAAGCAGGCTTGTGATTTCCGCTGGCGGATTTTCGAGAAAATATGCCAGTTTGCGGGCTTTATTGCCGCTAAATTCGGGATGGAGTAAGTCATCGCGTTTGACATAAATAGTGGTTCCGGCATATTCAAACGAATCAACCGGAGAATTGAGTAATTGCATGGATCTTCTTTGAATAGATATTTTTTGTTGATTATGATTATGTTAGTTAATATTATTTGCTTCGTTATGACATCTATATTAGATTGAGTTTATCATTACCATTTGATGAAAAAGCCCACAGTTTATAAAGTGTGGGCTTTCTTGGTGTAGCAACTAATACTTTAGTTAACGCCAAACATATTTATTGAAACAAGCTAATTGCACTATCCAGTGTTGCGCCAAGTTTGCCAATCTCAGTTCCGCCAGCTTGGGCTAAATCCGGACGACCACCGCCTTTACCACCAACTTGCGCTGCCAATTTGCCGACAATTTCGCCGGCTTTATAAGTAACGGTTAAATCTTTGGTAACACCAACTGCCAGATTAACCCGTTCGCCGTTGACCGCGCCAAGAATTACGATTCCGCTGCCAAGTTTATCTTTGAGTTTGTCGATTAATTCGACCAGCGTTTTGCTTTCGCTGCCATCCATTCGTAGCACCAATAACTTGCTACCGTTAGCTAGAGTCACGGCTTGATTTACCAAACCTTCGGCTTGATAGCCGGCTATTTTAGCTTTTAATTCCGCGATTTCCTTGGCTTGGGCTTTATTTTCGGTTTGCAAGGCTTCGATTTTGCCATTAATGATATCATTGCTTTGCGCTTTGAGCTGGTCGCGGGCAGTATCAAGAATTGCCAGATTTTTTTGCATGCGAATGACGGCTTTTTCACCGGTAATTGCTTCAATTCGGCGGATACCGTTAGCAATCCCACCTTCGCTGACAATGCTGAAAAACCCGATATCGCCGGTTTGAATGACGTGAGTTCCACCGCATAATTCGGTAGAAAATTCACCCATTTTTACCACGCGCACGCTATCGCCGTATTTTTCGCCAAATAATGCCATCGCTCCGGCTTTTTGCGCCTCATCAAAGCTCATTTCCTCAATTGCCACTTCGTAATTCTGCATGATTACATGATTAACAATCCGTTCAATTTCTTCAATTTGCGTGGCAGTCAGTCCACCATCGTTGGCAAAATCAAAGCGAGTATAATCGCTATTGACCAGCGAACCTTTTTGGGTAGCGTGAGTGCCAATTACTTCATGCAGTGCCTTGTGCAGCAAATGGGTTACCGAATGATTCCGTGCGGTAGCCAGGCGGGCATGTAAATCAATTGTAGCAACGACTTTATCGTGTAGCTTTAATGAGCCAGTAGCCAGTTTTCCGGTATGACCATGCACCGCCGCGCGGATTTTTTGCGTATCACTAACAGTAAACAAACATTCAGCCCCGCCATTGATACTGATGGTTCCGACATCGCCAACCTGACCGCCGGATTCGGCATAAAATACCGTGTTATTTAATACTACAATCCCGTCTTCACCGGCGTGCAATTGGTTAACCGCTTCGCCGTCTTTATAGAGCGCCACTACTCGAGCGTCACAGGAAGTTTCATCATAACCGATAAAATGGGTGTCTTCACCGCTATAATCCAGCGCGCCCTGCATTTTGAATTTACCGGCAGCTTTTGCCATTTCCCGCTGATGTGCCATACACACGTCAAAACCTTCAATATCAACCGTTATACCGATTTCTCGCAATATATCTTGTGTTAAATCCAATGGGAAACCATAGGTATCATACAATTTGAATGCGACTTCACCATCAAGTTTTTGTTGAGATAATTTGTTAAGTTGTTTTTCAGTTAGCTTATTCGTTTTAATTAGCTCACTTAATGTATTGAGAGCATCCTCATCTCTATCTTCCAAAAAAGAGTAATTATTGATAAAAGTATCAAATGTCTTATCGTGTAAAAGTTTTGAAAATATTCTGTTATGGCATTCTAAGTTCAGTAGAGTCATACCATGATCGATGGTTTGGAAGAAACGCTCTTCTTCCTGGGCAATAACTTTTTCGATTTGCTCTTGTTCCAAACGTAATTCCGGATAAGCATCACCCATTTCGGTAACTAATGTCGGTAGTAATTTATGGAAAAACGGTGTCCGGCAGCCAAGCTTGTAGCCATGACGAATTGCGCGGCGAATAATCCGCCGTAAAACGTAACCACGACCTTCATTGGATGGTAATGCACCATCGGCAATCAGGAATGACACCGAGCGGATATGATCGGCGAGTACTTTTAATGAGGCATTGTTTTTGTCTTGGCAATTGGTAATATTTGCCGCGGCTGCAATCAATTGGACGAATAAGTCGATTTCATAGTTACTGTGAACGTGTTGCAGTACCGCTGAAATGCGCTCAATTCCCATCCCGGTATCAACCGATGGTTTTGGCAACGGATGCAATTGACCGCTTTCATCGCGGTTAAATTGCATAAAGACGTTATTCCAGATTTCGATAAAGCGATCGCCGTCCTCTTCCGGAGTTCCCGGTAAGCCACCCCAAATATCGGCGCCATGATCGTAGAAAATTTCGGTGCATGGACCACATGGACCGGTGTCACCCATCTGCCAGAAATTGTCCGATCCGCCGGAAGCTTTATCACCAATTCGGATAATTCGTTCGGCAGCTAAACCGATTTCTTTGTGCCAAATCTCAAACGCTTCATCATCGGTATGATAGACGGTTACATAGAGTTTATCTTTAGGTAAGTTTAGCCATTGTGGTGAAGTCAGAAATTCCCAGGCATATTTAATGGCATCGGTTTTGAAGTAATCGCCAAAGCTGAAATTTCCCAGCATTTCAAAGAAAGTATGGTGGCGGGCGGTATAGCCGACGTTTTCCAGATCGTTATGTTTGCCACCGGCACGAACGCATTTTTGGGCAGTGGTTGCACGGCTATAGTCGCGTTTTTCCAACCCGAGAAAAGTATCCTTAAATTGATTCATTCCGGCGTTGGTGAATAATAAAGTTGGATCATCATGAGGAATCAATGAGCTTGATTTTACGATTTCATGACCTTTGGATTGGAAAAATTCCAGAAATTTGCTGCGAATCTGATTAACTTGCATATGGCGACATCCTAAATTTAAATTTTGTTTTAACCCGCTATTTTACCAAGTTTAACTGACTCTGCGGGGCTGAATTTATTGTTACTGTGGTATTTTAGCAATAAACTTCTTTTAACGATAACTAAATCCGGGTTAAAAAGCGGCTTTCTGGCTTAGATTTTTGCTAAATATGATAAAATCTCTGCCAAACTGAAATAATTCTGACCCTATTGCCAAATGTTAATCATGGCTTAATAAATATTACAAAATATTGCACAAGGAATTCTATGAATCGGATAATCGACATATGTAAAGATAAGATAAATTTTCCAATTGTTATTATCATAATTGCCATCATAATCGGCGCAGTGAGCTTTTTTTCTTACCTGATTCCCTTTACCGACAATGCGTTTGTGGTTGCCAATAATCAAACCGTTGCTGCCGATGTTTCTGGTTATATTTCAAAAATTTATGTTGTAAATGGGCAAAAAGTCAAACAAGGACAGCCACTGTTTCAGGTTTATGACGAACCTTACAAGCTGGCATTAGCCAAAAGTACTGCTGCTTATCAACAAGCCAAGAGTAGTCTTGATGAACAAATTCAACAAATAGCCAAAGATAATGCAGCGCTGAAAAGCTCACAAATAAATCTGGATAAAGCCAAAACTGAATATGCCATGAAAAGTAATCCATTGGCAAGTAATTCGGTCTCGGCGCTGGATATCAAAAATGCCAAATACTCAGTACAAAGTTTGGAGCAGCAGGTTAGTTCGGATCTTACCCAGCTTAAAATCGACCAAAGCCGCTTGAGCCAAAAACAACAAGCCGTCGAACAGGCTAAAGCCAGTATGAATAGTGACAAAATTAATTTGGATGAAACACTGGTGCGTGCCGGAAGTGATGGAGTTGTTGATAATATGTTTTTGTCGGTGGGAACTCCGGTTAATCAGCGTCAGCCGCTATTTTCGTTTGTCAATACATCTAAATGGTTTATTCAGGCTAATATGAATGAAACCGACCTGCGCAAGGTGCGTCCCGGTGATAAGGCGCTAATTTGGCTTAGAATGTATGGTTTGGAACGGGTTTTTCATGGTGTGATTGTCAACAATTTATGGGTAACTGATCGGCAAAATACCACGGCGCGGTCACAACAGCAAGTTATTTCTGCCAATAATGAATGGCTGAATTTGCCGCAACGGGTGCCGCTGTTGATTGAAGTTAGCGATCCTGATCCACAATTTCCGCTTAATCCCGGTGTAAGTGCTTATGTTTATATCCAAACTAAGTGAGGCATTAAACCGTTATGACCAATATGGAATCATACGGGTAAATACCTTTCAGACCTTGTATTTGATCATCTGCTTATTTCTGGTGAATTTTATTTTCGGTCCGCCGTATATGAACCAGTTATTACCGATTTTGGGGATCGGAATTATTGCGGCAGGCGCTTCACCGAGCTATCGGCGGCGCCAACAAATCGTTGCATTGTTTGTGGTTATTGCAATTATTTGGTATATTAGCGTTAATCTGGTGGTTAACCATGATGTAGCAACCGTTATAGTAAATGCCTTTTTATTGAGTTTATTATACTGGCTGGGACGCAAGATACCTTTATTTGCAGGCATCGCACTGGTTTGTTATTTATTGGGCATAATTCTGCCACCACTGAAAATCAGCGGCAGTTTTGGTGTTTATTATAATTTAATCGTAATGTCGGCTATTTATCTAATTGTGGTAATCGCCGCGATGAATCTCTTTCCACGAGTTTATTATAATCGCATTTGGGTACGCGCGGTTTATTTGAGCGTGAGTGAGTTGACTACGATTTTGCGTTTATTAGCTAGTGGCAACGGTGATTTTGCCAATTCAAAACATTTAATCGGACTTTATCGTATCACTTCTGGGTTAACCCAAAAAGAATTTACTTTTTGTGGTCGGCGGGTCAATATCGCCTTACTACGGATTTATTCGTATCTAACTGCGTTGAAGATGCAGGTATTACCGACAAATTCAGCGGCTTTGCTGGCGGCCGCCGAACTTTGTGATAGTCTTTGTCTCCATATCACGCGCGGAGAAAGAGTTTTTGCGAATGCTTCGCAGATTGAAGATTTGCCACAAAGTATTAAATTTGCGCTGCAACAATTGATTATTGTCTGGAATAAAACATGTTCAAGAGTTTAGATTTATATACCCAGCGCTATATCCAGATTGTAATAGTTGTAGTAATTGCCCAATCGATTTATCAATTTTCGCATCTGCCACACGCAGTCTGGGTTTTGGTAACCATTACCTCGGTATATTCAGGCTTTCATGCCACCGATGTTATCAAGCGTGCCAATCGGCGGGTCTATGGAACTATTCTTGGTGTAGCAGCGGTTGCGATTATCTGGCATTTGATACACTGGGATTTTCGTCTGTTGATTATTATAACTACGCTGCTGGTCGGTGCGATGGTCTTTTTCAGCCAAATTCCTTATCAATATTTTGTGATATTTTCTACGGTTTTTTCCGATATTACGACCGAATGGAGTAACTCGAGCAATTTTAATTTAATGTATTACATCAATGACCGCTTGATGTGTACCTTGGGTGCTTTTGCGTTGTGTATCGGGATTGAGTATTTCTGGTTTGGGCGGCAAAATTTAACCTACCTAAATGCTCTCCAAACTAAAAATGATATTCTCAATAAACTGCAGCAATTATTTAAAATTGCGACGAGTGGAGCCAAAAGTAACCAAATTTTTAAATTGACTAATGTGTTACTTAAGGATATTGCCAAATTAAATAGTTTAATCAATGATCTTAAAGCTGAAAAAAAGACTCAGGTTGAGCAGTTTGAAATTGAGAATATTAATAAAGCTTTGCAAAGTATTGCCAATAAAATCATTAGTTTAAATTATCTCAATTCCAGTCGGGATAATCCAGCGGTAGTGCCAAATTTAACCCGAGAAATTGAGAGCGAATTGTCTCTGATTTCTATTAAATTAAGTTGAAAATTATGTTATATAAAATCAGTCCCCTGCTTATAATTACCAGCTTTATAACCGCCTGTTCGTTGATGGCGCCGGATCGTCCTGATCCGAGTGTGAAATTACCCGCGGCATGGAATTATCCCAGCGCTCCGGCGGAAAGTAATTTGCCATACATTGCGTGGTGGCAAAAATTTAATGATCCCGATTTAAACCGGATAATTGAGAGTGCTTTAAAAAATAATGACAGCATTGCTGCGGCTAAAGCCAATATTGAGCAGGCGCGCGCGAGTCTTTTGAGTGTTGAAATGAGTTGGATTCCAAGTTTAAATGTTCTGGCTGGGGCTATGAATTTGACACCACTATTGCCGCAACCACAGCTATTATATGGAATGTATGCCGGTTATAGCTCATTAAATGTATTTAATATTATTGCCCAGCACAAAGCGGCTGAATTAGGCGTAGAAATGGCGCAAATGCAGTTGCAGGGGAGCAAGCTTGATGTAATTGCGCAAACGACCAGTGCTTATTATACGCTGATTGCCCAGAAAGAAGAACTGCGGCTGAATCAGGAAAATTTAAACGATTTAACTACAGCTTTGCAGATCAAACAGAATAGTAAAAGTGCGGGACTGGCCGCGATAGAGGCAACTAGCGGTGCCAAACAATCATATTATCAGGCACTAAGTCAGGTTAAATCGATTCAAAACAATATCATCAAGTGCCAAAATGCGCTCAATTATCTTTTGGGTGATGCTCCCGGCACCGAATATCCTACTGCCGATTTTGCCAAAGTTGAAACCAGTTACGCCAATATCTCGAATCTTCCGGCGAAAGTTATCGGTAATCGTCCAGATATCGCGGTTGCGGCGCTGGAATACAAGGTTTATGCGCAAGACGTAACTGCGACCTATACCCAACTATTGCCATCGTTTATGTTTGGTATTGGGCCGGCTGCGGGTACCAGCGGCGGGGTGGCTGGTTCACCATCAACTTTCTCAACGACAATGCAAAATAATTTCATCACCTGGTCGCTAAATCCAGCAGTATTTGGTCAGGCGGCTGCCTACAAGGGGCAGGCTAAATCGGCATATGTAAACTATATTGATACGGTACATAAGGCACTGCGGGATATCAATAATGATTTGGCTACCAACCAGATTACCAATGAGCGCTACCAATTACTCAAGCAAGCCGGAATGAGTGCTTCCAGCAAATACAACGATACGTATTCGGCATACCGGGTTGGATTAAAATCGCTAGATGATACGCTTAATGCCAAGCAAAATTTGAATCAGTTGCAGCAAAATATCAATCAGATCAAATTAGCGCAAATGCAGGCGATTATTTCGCTGTATCAGGATTTGGGTGGCGGATATCGCTATTTCAATGAAAGCGAGTAACGATTCATCGGATTTTGTAAATTTAACTGCTTGAAAATTAACTGGTTTTTTACTATTATTTAATGCGTGTGTTATAATTACAACAACTTCAATAAGTTAACTTAGCGGGAGGTAATTAGATAAATGAAATCATCAGTAATCTTATTGACGATAGTGGCGGCGGTATTAGTACAACCGGTGTTGGCACAATCAAATGTGGTTAATCTGAATTGGAGCGAATCGGCGACGACTCGTTTTGGTAAAGTGGTAATTAAATCTAGTGATGACGAAGGGCAAAAGCTCTATTTGAATAATACACTGCTTGATTTAGGCCAAGAGGGTGATAGTTTTGATTTAACCTTGCTGAATAAAATTTCCCGCGAAAGTGATGATGTTTTGATTGTCTGGGGCGGTAGCGGCGGCACTATTGATAATGACAGTAATATTCATTGCAAATTATTAACTATTAGCGGTAAAAAACACTATTCAGTCAGTGTATTAACTTATTGTCCGAATAGCAATCCAATAAAATATGAATCGGGGATAATCAGTTATAAATTTGCCAACCCATTGCCTTATGCTTTTGAAAGTGATATCGGTAAACTTACTTTTGCCGATAATAAAGTTAAAATTATTCAATCGCTTAAAAATGACAAATACTACCGCCAACAATATGCCAATTATACACCTAAACAAATTTATGACCTGATGTCAGCCGATAGCAGTGGTAATGCGGCGGATATGATTAATTCGGTTAAACAGAATAAGATGTGGTGTCATGCCTGCGGCAGCTACGGTATTCGCTATTGCGAGCCGTTTAATTGGATGAAAAATCCACCGCACGATAAATATTATCAGCAGTTAAAACCGTTATGCAGTAAGCCATTGTATTGAATGATTTTAAAATAGCCACGAATAATGCCCTATCAATTAACGTCTATCAGATTCCGGACAAAGGTGCGATTCTTTTTGATGAGCTGGTATAATATTGAGGGAACTGCGATTTGCCTATTCTGCAAATCAAACTCCATGCTAAAATATTGTTACAACATTGAGAACTGTAAATTCCTTTAAAAACTCTTTAAGGATCATGATTATGAAGAAAAAATTATTAATCGCGTTATGTTTAACTGGTGCTGTTGTTAATATCACAACAGCTAATGCATGCACTACGCTTATTATTAAAGATACCCAAGGAGGAGTGTACCAAGGTAGAACAATGGAGTTTGGTGACGGATTGCCACAAATGTATTTAAACTACTATCCAGTCGGCAGTAAATTTAAGGCAAATGCCCCCGAGGGGCGAAAGCCGCTAAATTATACGGCTAAGTTTGCAGTTCTTGAAACAGTTGGTCAAATAGATAATACTAAGCAAATGTCCGCGTTAGATGGAATTAATAGTCAAGGGTTGACCGTGACGGCTAATGCATTTGGGATAAGTAAAGTGATCGATACTAAAGCCTCATCAAATGTTCTTGACGGTGACAGTCTTGGTCAATGGATTTTGTCGCAATTTGCGACCGTAGATGAAGTTAAAACTGCGATTGCTAAGCAATCAATTTGGTTTGAAACAACAATTCTGGGGGTGAAATTTCCTCTTCACTTAGCTGTCTTTGACCGTTCAGGTAAGGGAATTGTAATTGAGTTTGTCAATGGTAAATTGGTGGTAAATGATAATCCTGTTGGGGTTATGACCAATGGACCGGAATTTAATTGGCATTTAACGAATCTGAATAATTATACCGCATTGAGCAATGTCGGCAATGGAACTGCAAAATGGAATGGCTATACTCTGCAACAGGTTGATATTGGGGGTAATACCCTAGGATTACCTAGTGACGACTCTAGTTCAGGAAGATTTGTAAGAGCAGTATTTTACTCTAACTTTGCAGCAAAACCAGACCCCGCGAATGCCGTTACAACAATTGGTAAAATCATGAATAAATTTGACCGTATTAAAGGTGTAACTGAAACCAATAGTTCAAGCACCGAAGCACTGGCAAGTACTAATAGTGCTAAATCATACCCATCTGAATGGACTATATTTACAACATTGCGTGACCTAAATAATAATACCTACTATATTCGTACCGAGACTAGTTTGAATTATGCTCAATTTGATTTGAATACTATTGATAACAACCCGAAACCTTTCAGTATTTCGTTTAAAGATTTGTATAAACCAGATGTTATTAAACAAGCCATAAGTGGGAATTGATGGTAATAAACCTACTATTGCGTTAGGGTTGCTTGCTTTTAGTGCTAACTTCATGTACTCTTTATATCGGCGGCGATGTTTCGTCGCCATATCTATTTTAGAATCCACCATTTGAGCGAGTTAACTTCTTTGTGTTGAAATTATCTTGCTAAATTTTATTGTGTACACTTTCTTATTAAATTATAACATATTGCCATAATTCCAATTTCAACGATTGCAACTAAGTTGACAATGGCGGTAACACTGATGTTATGTTGTAATAATACATTATAGATTAGTGGACCGACCAGCGAAACAGTATAAAACCCCGTCATCATGAATCCGTTAATCAAGGGGGCAATTGCCAGCAGATTTTTGTCGCGATTTATGAAACTAAAACAAATGGTATTCATGTTTATCAAAAAAACTGTATTGGCAAATCCAAATATGCCCATCACTAATTCCAAAAGTATTTGACTCTGGCTATTACCGACTCCTAGATAGGCGACGATAATAAGTAGATTCGCGGCAGTCAGACTCTTGAAGTTGTCTTTTTGCTGAACCCAGGGATTTTTTATCATAAGTGCACCGATAATACCGCCTGCAGCAGAACAAGACCATAAATTGGCATAAACATGATTTTTTAGCTGTAATTGGTGAATTTTTGCCAAAATAAACATATTCAAGCCCGAGCCAACCAAAATGATACTCAATATAAAAACAATAAATATCAATAAATTATGTTGCTTTAGTAAGGTTGTGAGTGCTGATTTAGGATTAATCAGGTTGTGTTCAGCTTTTTCAATACTCGTGTCAAATTTTACTCTAAAAATAATCTTGCTACATGACAGAAAATAAAAAAAGCTGACCAAAACTTCAAAATAAGGTAATTTATCGAATTTTCGACCAAGAAAAGATAGATAATGCCTAAAATGAAGATTGATCAGCTAAGTGGTATTTTAAACCAAGAGTTGG
>CAZATM010000068.1:0-5691 GCA_964488065.1 uncultured Neisseria sp. | reverse complement strand
AGTAATTGACAAAACCAAAGTAAATAAAGGTCAATTAAAACAATTGGGTGCTGCCGGAGTATTGGAAGTTGGAAATAACTTGCAGGCAATTTATGGAACTCGTGCCGAAATTATCAAAACCAAGATGGAAGAAATTCGCTCTGGTAAGGTAAAAGTAGCGATTCCGGCACCAACTGCGCCAGTTCAACATGAAGAACCAGTTAAGCCGGAAGAAATTACACGCCCAAGTGTTGCTCCAATCATCAGTATTGAAGGGAAAGAAATTGTTCCGGCGGCTGATTTTGTAATGCCGTTGGCGGGTGAAGTGATGAAATTGGAATCAGTTCCGGATCAAGTATTTTCAACCAAAGTAATGGGTGATGGTTTTGCGATTCGTCCGACTTCAAATGTGTTGGTATCGCCGGTTGATGGTAAGGTTTCAATGTTATTCAAGACCAAACATGCCTGTGTAATTACGCAAGCGGATGGTGTTGAAATATTGATGCATATTGGTATGGATACCGTTAATCTGGGTGGCGAAGGCTTTGAAGCCTTGGTGGCTTTGAATGACGAAGTGAAAAAAGGTACACCGTTAATTCGCTTTGATCTAGAAGGCATCGCTGCACAAGTGCCGTCAATGATTACGCCGATTGTGTTTACTAATTTGGCAGATTTGCATAAACAGGTTCATGTTCATTGTTATCACGATGAATATAACGCCGGGGAAGCAATTCAAGTCGAAGTTAAATAAACATCTGGCTAGAGAATAAAAAGCGCCGATCATTATCATTATGATCGGCGCTTTTTATTGCAATGTTAGGATAGTACGTTATGCTAAGATATTTATGTGGCGGTTATATATTGGGATATAAAATTGCTAAGTGTGTGGTAAAATAACCGGATTAATTCTATGGGTAATATGCAATTTGGTTATAATATGCAATTACAACAATTTGTTATTCTCAATATTGTAAAGTGGAGTAAACGTATTTTTACACTGGCAAAGTTATAAAGTATGAAAATTTTAAAAATCGGTTTTACCTTAGTTGAGTTTGCAATTGTCATTGCGGTTATGGCAATAATTGCATTAATGGTGATTCCGGGGATTAGCTCCTCAATGCGTGGCTCATATGCCAGTATTGCCAGTAATGAATTTATTAGTGGCGTTGGGTTGGCGCGGATTAATGCGATTAGCCATGGTTACCCAGTTATTCTCTGTCCTGCCAATTTGGATAGTGGCGGCGGGTTAATCGGTTGTCGTAATGATAATGATTGGAACGCTGGGGTGCTAATTTATCAAGATAATAACTTGAGTGATAGTTTTGATAAAGATAATCTAGATCCGGAACTAGTCAAATTGATTAAATTTCCTAGCGGCGTTCAACTAAGTATTAGCTTATCTCCTGCTGCAACGAAGCTAGCATTTGATAGCAGAGGAAATTTTTCGCAAGCTGAAACATTATGTTTTACCAATCCCGGTTATTCTCGGCGCGTAGCAGTCAATTTATTGGGTGTAGCGACCGATTGTCTTGTCGGTACGACAAATTGTCCGGCGTGTGATTAGTTTTGGATTGTGATCATTGAGTGTGATTTTGGCAACCTATAATTAAAATAAATGAGTTTTTAGACAAAATGAATAAAAAGAATCATCAGGCTTTGGCGACAGGCTATAGTTTAATTGGTATAATGATTGCATTGGTGGTGGTTAGTATCATCATGATGGGTTTAACCAAGTTATATATCGGTTCATGGCAAAATTCACGTTATGTAAATCGTGCCAATATCATGACCACTAATGCTGATTTGGCACTGAGCCGAATTAGCAATGATATATCACGGAGTGGAGAATACGGGTGTTACAATTTACGAACTCAGTATTATGTGGCACCGGCGGTAAGTTTTAATACCCATGGTTTGACCGGTTCTGCCGCAATTGATCCGATTTATGCCGGGCTTCGGGTTTTTAGCAATCCTAATAGTGCTCTTGCCGAAGAGCCCTCATTAGGTAATAATGGTGCGCAGTTGGATGCCGCGGGGCAAGTTTTAAAAATTCAGTATGGTGATGGATTTGCACTTGCGATTCCTGATGCTTCAATGAGTTTGGTTAGTTTGACTATTCCCAGTTATTTTGTATCCGATGGGACACAACTATCAATCCTCTCAACCGTTAATACTCCCGATAAACTTGATGTCGCGGCTTCGACCATCAATTCGAATTATGTGTTATCCAGCTGCGCGCGGCTTGATCAATTTAAGCAACTGATCAGTGCCAATAGTGTTAATGTGGGTTCTTTAGCTATTCCCGTGAATACCAAAAGTAAAACCTACCATGATTATCCATCATTGGGATTAATGAATGCGCTTACCGAATATTATTATTTAGCGACGGTTGCAGGTGTTCAGGGACTATATCTCAATCAACTACAAGCCAATGGCAGTTATAGCGGACCGATGCTGTTAATGGCAAATGTTAGTAATTTTTCATTTGATTTTGTGGTAGTGGATCCAGCTAGCGGTAATCGCAGTGTGATTGCGCCCGCAGCTATGGCAAGTTCTGACTGGGCTAAAATTAGCATTGTTAATCTTAATTTTGGCTATTATTCCAGTGAATCACGGATTACCAGTAACAATAGCGCCATAAAAGTTACCAAACAAGCAACCGTTGCGTTGGTTAATCATTTAGCTTTATGAAAATACAATTTATGGTGAATATCCATGCTTAAACCACCCAAGTCGGGCTTTGTACTACCGATTATTATTGTTTTTTTACTGATCATTTTATTTACCGTGATGGGTTCATTTCGAGTCGGGATTACCAGCCAGACTTATGTTGGTAAATCCGGTGATTATGAGCGAGCAAAAATTTTAGCACATAATGCTATTTTTGATTCCCAAAGCGGTGCAGTTGCAACTTTATTGCGAATTGAATCTTATACTGCATGGGTCGGTAGCAATTGTTCCAGTAAAACGATTGGAAATATTAATAAGCTATCAGAGTGTATGGCTAATTATTTTACCACCAGCTGTACCAGCCCGCTAGACCCAAATTTTCCTAAAGGACTATGCAGCGCACCGCTAGCGGGGGTAGCTACAACTGCTTCATATAGCCTACCATTGCTGCGGGTGAAACAATTAAGTATCGCTAGTGGTGATTATAAACCCTGCGCCAGTTATCTACAAACTAAAACTAGCGGAACAGCCACCAATATCCCGCTAATAGATATTAATGATGCGGCTAATGATGGTCACAGTAAGTATGCACTTGAGTATGGTCGCGGTGAAACCGGTTTATGCGCTTTACCACGTTATCAAATTGAATTTTTATCTGCTGATTATAATTTGAACACTGCCAGTAATAGTACTTATGTAAAAAATGGTCGGATTTACCGGGTAACTAGTCGGGCTTTTGGAATTAATGGCAATATTCAAGTTACCGAACAGGCGTATTTTATGGCGCAATGTGGCAATGGACAAGCTGGTTGTGGTCTTTCACTATTGAGCGATAGGTTGGTGCAATGAGTTTTAATATGAAGATGAATCGTGGCTTTACCATAGTTGAGTTGATTATTGTAATTGCTATTTTGGCAATTTTGGAGAGTTTGGCTGTTGCGTCCTATCATATTTATATTGTGCGTGCTAAGCGGAGCTATGCCGAACAATTACTGATTCAGGATGTTCAGTTTATGAATCGTTATTATGCCGAAAGTGGTGTTTATGCTACAGGTAGTCCGTTAGCATACCCAACCTTGCCATATGTGCAGTCCCCTGAAGTTGGGGAACCAATGTATGTTATTGGCTTTAGCGGGGCGACTAGCGTTAATAATTTTAATTTGGTAGCACAGCCCAAATGTAATACTTCCCAAAGCGATGATGGTTGTATTTGTGAAGATAAAGATGGACAAATTACCTATAGTTCCCAAACTACTACCTGTACGGCAATAAATGGCAGTAGTTGTAATGCGTGTCTTCCATAGTGGTAAGAATATAATGAATAAACCTATTAAATATTCTGGCTTTGGGCTTGCTGAATTAGCGATTGGAATACTTATTCTGGGCGTTGTCTCGCTGGGGATTGTTCGGCTAAATGTCGGCAGCTCGCAAAATAGCGGGAGAGTTGTGCGTCAAGTAAACATTCAGCAGTTGGGACAATTTATCTATCAGCGGATGCAAGCTAATTTAGCTGCGGGTTCTGCGGGAAACTATTTGGAGACCAATTATAGTGATCATAGCTCAATTTTAGCCAATTGTTCAACGAGCACCTGTTCTCAGGCTAATCAGGCAGCCTACGATCTTTATGAATGGAAGCAACAATTTAGTCTGAATAATAGCGGTGTCTCCGGTTTGGTCGGTATAGTATGTCGTAGTCAATTAAATGTGATTCCAACGGTGGATAATCCCAATTGCAGCGGTGCTTCCAGCGATCCAATGGTAATTAAGATGGCATGGGATAGCGGTGTTGCCAGTGATAAAAATTATTTAATCATCAAAGCGCCTGAAACAATTGGTTTGCAAATGAAAAGCAATTAAAGGATTTGAGCAATTATAATTTTCAATTTTGGCAGCGCCGCAATTATTGCTGCAAAAATGCAATTAATTAATCACGATTAATAAAGTTCCAAATAACTACAACTACTTAATCCAATCAAGCATTATTTCTAGATTTAATCTCGCGGACTAATTAACGATAAAGTGCACTTAACCGGCAATTTTATTTAAAAATTGCGCAAAGATGCGTTAAAATGATGATCAAAATAATAAACTACTGATGATTAATCATGAAAAATCCTCCAGATGGCTTTACCTTAATTGAATTTATGGTTGCCATTTCAATCGTTATTATTATTGCCATGGTGGCTATTCCCGGCTTTAGCAATGCTATGCGCGGGTCAGATGTCACGGCGGCGGCTAATGAGTTGATTGGCGGAATTAATCTGGCACGAATGGAAGCACTACGCCGTGGCTATCCAGTGATTTTGTGTTCTTTAGCTAGTAATAATCAGGCTTGCGCCGATACGACTACTTGGAGTAATGGGGTATTAATTTGGCGTGATAATGACTCCAATGGTAGTTACAGCGCTAATTTTTTGGCACCCGAACAAATCGGAATGATTCACTTTTCTGCTGATAGTGGGGTGACTGTTTCTATCAATCCTGAAGTCGCCGCATTTCAATTTGACTCGCAAGGACGAGTTTCACAAAATGAGATATTTTGTATCACCAAACAAGATTATGCAATTCAAGTCACTTTAAATACTATGGGTATCGCATCTAAGTGTGTAGTGGGTGATAATAATTGTAATGGATGTTAGGTCAGCATATGATGCTAAAAAATAATTATAACGGTGGCTATTCCTTAGTTGGAATTATGATTGCGTTGACTGTCGCAACGGTACTATTAATGAGTCTAACTAAATCCTATATGTCAAGCAGACAAGCTACCGCCTATACTAATGCAGCTAATGTGATGACCTCTCAGCTGGATTTAACCCTAAACCAATTATCCAGTGATATTAGCAAAAGTGGTTCATTTGGTTGTTATAATTTGCGTCAGCAATCAGTAGTTGCGCCAAGTACCGCAGCGATGCACGACATCAGTGCTTCGGGGGCAGTTAATCCTGCCACTGGTGGGTTAATGGTATTTTCTTCTAGCGGAGCATTGGCAGAAGCAGGAACACCACTAACCGGGATAAATTTAGCTAGTGACGCGCAGGT
>CAZATM010000067.1:0-2742 GCA_964488065.1 uncultured Neisseria sp. | reverse complement strand
GTACTGATTATTGAACTCTTTCCGGCACGCTTTGCCTCATGGGGGAGCGCCTTACTCTATTCGTTTGGGGTATTAGGTGGAATAACTGCGACTTCATTATCATTTGTCTCGTGGGAATTAATGTTTATTTGTGGTGGGCTTGCCGGGCTGATTCTCTATATGGCGCGCGGTAAAATTCAGGAATCGGAGGAGTTTCTTTACACCCAACAGAAAATGAATGTCTCAAAAATAAGCATTACCAGTCTGCTCACCGAACCACGCTATGTTCGGGGCTTAATCCGCTATTTACTAATGATTATGCCCTATTATACAATCATCACCATGATGTTTATTTTCCCCAACTATATCATCAAACATTACACGCTTGGCGAAGCAACCAAAATCCTCTTAATCGGATTTTTTATCGGCAATATTATCAGCTCGCTTGCCAGTGCCGCTTTTAATAACTTTTTTAGCAACTACAAGGCATTCATTAGTTGTGCATTAGTATTATTTGTGATATTGATGACAATCTTCCCACTGGTTAGTGAGAAATATTTATTTTGGTATGCCTTTGGACTGGGCATTCTTGGCGGTGGTTACCCGATTTCATGGGCACAGCAAGTTGCACGCGAATATCCGCCACAAATCCGGGCATTGGCAAGCAACGTTTTGTTTGCTTTGGGGCGCGCATCCAGCATCGGCTTTAATGTTTTAATTGCCTGGTGGCTCGCAGCCGGCAGTAGCACTTTTATCAGCGGTTCGCGAATTAGTGTCATTGCCGTTTTCATCCTAGCATTTATCAGCGTTATTTTTTCGGCCAATAATTACCGCAAAGAACAAGCTATTCCAGGATCGCTACCGGTTAATAATTAAGCGAGCATTAACTGCCAATATTCCGTATCAATCCAACGGTCAAATTTATAGCCGGCATCACGCAAGGTGCCGCTATAATTAAACCCCAGCCGAGTATGTAATTTGCTACTGGCCGGATTGGGTGCCGCAACAACTCCGATTAAAGAATGACAAGGCGTATTTTTTAAGCGCTCAATTAATTCCCGATATAATTTTTCGCCAATTCCGCGGCCGCTATAACCATTGCGCAAATAAAGTGATGATTCCAGCGTATGCCGGTAGGCACAGCGGCTACGAAATTCGCCCGCATAGGCATAGCCAATGATAACACCATCTTCTTCATAAACCAGATATGGTAAGCTACTGGCATGAATTTTTTCCATCCGTTGTATAATTTCAGGGGAATTAACCAATTCTTCCTCAAAAGTAATTATCGTATTTTGAATATAGTAATTATAAATCTCGGCAATTGCTATGGCATCGACTATGGTGCAATTTCTTATCATAAAGTTATTCTACCTTAAAATTACAAATATGGTTTATTGACTCTCAACAACATGGGTAAAATCATGCATATTTCCAGCCACCGCATTTTTTATTACCGGAAATGATTTATCCGGCAAATAAATCATGACGTTATTTTCTGCAGCAATTTTTACGGTAACTTCTGGTGCGGAAAAATCAAAAACATGCCCACCATATTTTTTATCATCGCTAATAAAATGCGCATGATATTTTAAATTCAGTTGCGAAAGATTATCCGGTGTGCGAATCATCACCATCGTCACTGCCAAATTTTTGAATGAAAAGACATTTTGATTGGTTTTTATCCACTGTGCGATTGGTGTATATGGCTCATGGTCAATATTTTCACTGCGGGCGGTAATATTGGCATGCTTGGCGGTTATTTCGATGGCATAGAAGCTATACGGCGAAGAAATCGAGCTCTCAACACGATTTTGCAAATCATCTAATGATTTAATATTTTTAAAAGTATAGGTTTTTTCGGCTTTAAATTCAACGCCAGTTAAATATGAAACGCTATCGCTATTTTTGAGCGGTTGTAAATTACCCTGAGGGACAGCAAGAAAATACTGACCATTAACCACAATCAACTCCCCTAACCCAACTCCGGCACCAATCCCAAGACTAATACCGTTGGCTTTGGCCGCAGCTACCGAAACCACCGGACCATATTGTCCGCGCAGTAAAAAATCCGGAATCGAATATTGATAAATTATTCCCGGCTGCGCATAAACCAAGCCAGTCATCACTAACATTGCACCACATAGTTTTTTCATCTTAAATCACCTGCTAAATAAAATTACAATCTAGCCCATAACGGAATCAATATCGGCACCGCCAGACTCAACAACATGCCACTGGAAATCGCCAATAAAACACAGCGTTCATCCAGATTTTGTTTAATTATCGGCAGTGTAAAATCCATCGCCGTTCCACCGCTATAACCAACCATGGTTGCCGGAAATAATTGTCCAAGGCTGGGAATCAAAATAATTGCCAGGAGTTCGCGGCTGAAATCGATAAAGAATGCCACGGTTCCAGCTTGCTGTCCCAATAAACTACCGGTTAAAATACTTGCTAGAGTATACCAACCAAACCCAGAACTAAAAATCAAACCGTTACGCAATGGTATTCCGGCAATAACCGCGGCGATTATGCCGCCGATTAGCGAACTGATCGCAATAATTAACGCAACGATAATCCCATTCCGGTTAAGCACAATCTGCCGTAAGGCGATCCCGCTGGCACGCATCTGATGCCCGACAATAAACAGTAAAATAAATAATAAGCCACTAATTACTTGGTTTAACTCACCCAATGGATGATGGATTAATTTTCCGGCAATAATCCCAACTACTACCATCGCAATATATTTGCCGCTAA